>QMMT01000008.1 GCA_003647385.1 Deltaproteobacteria bacterium | reverse complement strand
GTCAGTCTTCTGGGCGTGTATCTACTTGATATTAAATGGTTTGTTGAGCAAAGTCTAAATGATTTGTAATCAAGAGCCTTGGATAGTAGGGGAAATTACTTTCCATGAAAATCCGTGATGAAGAAGATGGCGTTGAAATTTTAAAATTTCTGATGGACCAAAATAATCTTAAGCAAAAAGATATTGTTGGTATTATAGGTGGGAAATCAACTGTTTCAGAGGTACTTTCAGGGAAAAGGCCTTTGAATCTTCATCATATTAAAGCTCTTTCTGAAAAATTTAATGTCAAAATGTCAACCTTTGTTTGATCCGTCCAATGGTGTCATCTCGACAAAAAAGCAAACAAAACATAACTTTATGATTAAAGTTTGATTCAGCTCTCTTAGTGAGCCGTCAACTTGGTTCTGTTAGGCTTGTGGTGAGGATAAAAATAGCACCATTTACGTGAGGACTTCCTATAGTTTTTCAATTTTAAAGAGAACCGGCTTGAACCAGTCAGTGCATCCTGAAATGGTCATTCCCTTTTCTTTAGACCAGGAGAAGTTGACACCGTTGACAATGGCAATGATATCCTTTCTGATATCTGCCCATGCCCACTGACAGAAATTATCCGGTATCTGGAATTCAGAATAGACCAAAAATTCATCTCCTTCCTTTAAAGAACTGCACAGATTGCTGTTCTTCATCTCTTCTTTCATATAGCCGTCAATGATGTCCTGGTTAAGGGATCTCTTTATAACGGTGATTTTGCATTTGGGTTGTTGAATCATTTGCCTGGTCTCCGGAATAAAATATGGTGAGGGCCTGCCCGGATATCTGACCGGAGCAGGCCCTTTTTAACACTGTTTCCAACAAGATGTCGTTGCTACGCGCTTTTCAGAGCAACCTTATTGCTGGTTGCATGCAGTTTTGCCGCAGCATCCTGTTTTTTGAGGATAGCCACATCATCTGCATCCACATATTCAACCGCCTGAACTTCACAGAACCTTACGCACTGGGGATCGCCGTCACACAGATCGCATTTAAAGACTTTGCGGTCAATGGAGTTAAATCCCATGGCACCAAACGGACAGATTGCCACACATGAGCGGCAGCCGATACATTTGTCATGGTCCACTTCAATGACGTTTAATTCATCGTTACGGGAAATCGCACCGGCAGGGCAGACCCCCATGCAGGGGGCATCCTGGCACTGCTGACAGGCCATGGGAATATAGACACCGTCCATTTCCCATTTTATAACCCTGATGCGGCTTCTGGACGGATTGGAAGCCCCGTCATGTTTAACCGCACATACCAGTTCACATAACCTGCACCCTGTACATTTTTCAGGGTTTATCATAAGGACTTTATCTTTGGTTTCCATAATAGTTGGCTCCTTTTTTACAGCATATGAGAGGGCTCGTTTGCAATCTCAAGCCGTTTCAGGGTTTCAGGTTTTGGGTTGCCTTTTTTATCAAGTCCTTTGTGCTCGTAAAATTCATCAATCATCTTAATGAATCTTTTCTTGTCGATTTTCATACCGACAACATCAGGGGCACCTCTTCTGCAGGGCTCATCAAAATAACGATGGTTGAGCATGTCGCCTTTTTCAAGATCATCCCTTGTTAACCCTTCCCTGATATTAAAGAGTCTTTCTAGCATGTTACACCGCTCGGAAATATCCCACAGCTCTTCCGGAGTAAACTCAAGACCAGTATTATAATAAAGTACTTTTGGCCAGTCTTCAAAATTGGGCAACGTGGCACCAAGGAATGTGGTATGGTACTTGCAGATCCCAAGACAGTCCACTCCCATGTAGCAGTTTTCCTGCCAGAATACCTGCCAGGCTTTTCCGACATATTCTGTATGTTCCGAGGAAAGTTTTCCCTTATACTCTACAGGGTTCCCATATATTTTATGTAATACTTTTTCCGGCAGATGATAAAGATCAATAGCCGGACGGCTTCTTAAATGATCAGAGCCCCTTGAGGCTGTTGCAACATTCAACGCCAGTGCCGGGGTGGCTCTTTCATCGGAATGAAGATTGCTCATCCCCTTTACCTGGATCAGATAGTCAAAGGAATTTTTGCCAAATATTTTAGAGGCCTGGATACCTCCCTGGGCAAGCGCATCCGCCACTTTACCTTTTCGGTAGCAAATCCGTTCCACCATTTCCAGAAGGGCTTCGTCATTACCAAAGCTTAAGTCTAATCCATCAGTGTCTTTGTTGGTGATGATACCTTCTTCATAGAGTTCCATTGCCCAGGAAATCAGGCTGCCGATCTCAAGATTATCTATTCCATACTGATCAACAAGGTGGTTTCCTGCAAGAACCGTTTCAGCTCTGGGAGTATCCGGCTCTGCACCAAACGCCCCCTGAGAAGTGTATTCCGGGCCTTCATCATAGTTGCCCTTTAAGGGACCGGATGGAATTCTATATTGGGCCCGGCAATGGACCTGGCAACCAAAACAGCCTGCCATATGATAGGGCCCTATGGTCTCTTCACAGATTTCATCTATGGCTTCAGGTTCAATGTCATCGGCGTACTCACACTGGTTGTACTGGAAGTTTCTGGTACGAACCCCACCCCAGGAATTGGTCGCACCCCAAATCATGGGGGTACCAAGGGTTCCCTGGGTTTTATTTACCTTTGCAGATGTAATCTGGTCAATAAACCGTTTATTATATTCCAGAGCGTCAACAGGATGGGCAATTTTGATATCCATGGTTCCCCTGCAGGCAATTGCCTTAAGGTTTTTGGAGCCCATGACGGCGCCCATACCCGTTCTTCCACCGGCATTTTTAATACCGGTCATGACATTGGCAAATGTCACAAGATTTTCACCGGCAGGCCCGATAACAAGGGATTTTATTTCCTGGTCATTGAGTTCTTCCTGAATAGCCCACTGGGTGTCAGTGGTGGTCATTCCCCAGATATTTTCGGCATCACGGATTTCAATGGTGCCATTTTTAATGAAGAGATAAGACGGTTTTTTGGCTTTCCCTTTTATGACAAGGTGATGAAAACCCGCCCAGGCCATTTCAGGAGCAAAAAAACCGCCCATGTTGGCCGATCCTAGTAATCCTGTTAGGGGAGATTTCGCCATGATATGGGTTCGGGCTGTTGCAGATGCACAGGTGGCTGTTAGAATACCACCGCTGACAATTAAAGGGTTTGCAGAACCTAAAGGATTACAGCCTTTTTTTGAATGGTTCAATAAAAGATATGCATCAAGACCTCTGCCGCCGAGGAATTTTTTTCTGACATCAAGGGGAATCGGCTTTATCGTAACGTCTCCGGTGGTAAGGTCGATATAAGCAATTTTTCTGTCCAGAGCCATATTATTTGCCCTCCATCTTTTTTTTGAATGCTGCTTCAGCAATTTTTTTGTTTACTTCCCAGACCGGTCCCCGGATTCTAGGAAAATCAGGGCGAATCCATGCAACCCTGAATTCACACGAGCAGACCGGGCACTTCACATGTTTATCTCCCGGCTGCGGTTCCAACCTGCCCATACAGGTCGGGTTATGGCACCTGAACTTACCATAGGTTCTTGTTTTACGCAGGCTTTCGGCTCCTGACAATTTTTTGTCATCAATGGCCATTGTGATCCTCCTTATTAAAAATTTAACGCTATTTTATTTAATGGCAATCAGTTTATCTTCAGTGATTTTGGACTTTCCCATAAGTTTGTCCAACTCTGAATTGTCCCAACGTTTAAACAGATCATGCTCTATCCCGATGTAATCCAGGACCTTTCCAACAGATTGATTGATAATATCATCTATGGTTTTGGGGTGATGGTAAAAAGCCGGTACCGGCGGAATAATATGTGCGCCCATGTCGGCGGCCTGGGTTAAAAGTCTTAAATGGCCAGTATGCAGAGGGGTTTCCCTGAACAACAGTGCCAGTTTTCTTTTTTCTTTGAGCTGGACATCGGCAGCCCGAATCAATAAATTGTCATTATAGGAATTGGCAATGCCCGACAGGGTTTTGACTGTACAGGGAGCCACCACCATGCCCATGGTCAGAAACGACCCGCTGGCAACCGAGGCGGCAATCTGTTTGTTGGTGTAGGTGACGTCTGCCATGGCAAGTACATCATCCACATCATAATCGGTTTCAATCCGGATGTTGAGTTTTCCGGCTTCTGAAATAATCAAATGGGTTTCAATGCCGCGGTTCTTAAGAACTTCCAGTATCCTTACACCATAAATCACACCACTGGCTCCGGCAATTCCTACAATTAATCTTTTTTTCATATTAAGAGTCTCCCATATTATACATCAGGTTTGCAATGATAATGCTACTAGTTGTGTTTCAGCACTTCAAGTAATTTATATCCTTTTTCTTCAATCATTGAGGTAATTCTTTTCAAATATTTTGCCTCAAACCGGACCATAAGCCGTTTGACCCCTGAATCAGGGTCCTTTAGCGTAAAAATTCCCTTAATCTGAAGACCCAGCGTAAGGATATCTTCGAGTATTGTTTTAATGGTAACCTTTGTATCTCCGTTAATCTCAATTGAAATTCCATGCAGCCCTTCATCACCGCCCAGTATCTGGTTCAGGGCATGGGAAAAATCCCTGTTTGAAAGACTGCCCACAAACCTTTCACCATCCATTACCGGCAAAAAACTTCTACCGAACTGCTTTCCTTTTTCAAGAGCCGTTTCAACCGTATCATTTACAGAAAGCGCGACCGGTTTTCTTACCATGATATCTTTTACTTTCAGGCGGTCGTTAAAGTATTGAATTTCATAAATATCCTGGGACGCAGTGGCCCAGGAAGCAGCCTCTCTCAAATCCCGTCTTGCAAGAAGCCCTCTGAACTTTCCTTTATCTACCACGGCCATAAAAGGAACCCTGTTTTCTTCAAATAAATTTATGGCTTCTTTTGCTGAAAGATCGCTTGAAATTGTAGCAGGATTTTTAGACATCCAGTTTTTAACAATCATTTTCATCTCTCCATAGTTTTATTGGTATTAAATCTAATCAAACAACCCCATTTCTGCAGCCAGTTTCTGGGACAACTAAAAAAGCTCCAGTGCCGCTTCTGTCACCTGTTGACTGAAGACAGTATCTTCCATATTTGCATCAACTTCGATAATTTCAATCCTGGAATCCAGTTTACTTCTTAATGTATCAATGAAAACACGATCTTCTTCTGGGTCATAGGTAGGGTTCCCCTCTGCATCCACCGACGACCACCCCTGCATGGGAACCATTACTTTTACAGGAGCCTTTGAATCATTAAGTTTTCTTGCAAATTCATTGGCCACATCTTTGAGTTCAGAAGGATTAAGACGCAGCCAGGTCCTGAATTTATCAAGATCATATTTCCGTCTGTCATGAAATTCTTTTTTATATTTGGATCTGGACGGGGTCATGTGGTTCACCGAGCAGGTGGAGATAATCTGGGGGATTCCTTTTTTTCCTGCAGATTCCAGCCGGTTGGGACCGCCATCCCGCATATACCCGAAATAATGCTCTCCCACCCCTCCCGGGGCAAGGTCAATGACCCCCTGAAAGAAGCCTTGAGCAATCATCTTTTCCATGGCCCGGTCACCCACTCCTGCTGCAGAAAATCCCGTGACCTGGTACCCTTTTTTTTCAAGCGCTTTCCTCACCGAGCTTGCACATTGTCCACACGGTCCCAGCATGGTCATGGCTATGGTTTTTTTATTTTCGGCACTTAAGGGATTGCTGACATATTTTATCATGCCTTTCATGGCATAGCAGGCCCGATCCATCACATTGGTGAGCATATCCGTCACACCGGCTATTTCAATCACTGAATGGAACAATAAAATATCACTGGTACCGATGTATTTTGTGGAAAGACCTGGAAGTGCAGCAGTTGAAGATATCATCAGCTTGGGAATGCCAAAGGGCAGAGCCCGCATGACATCGGTTGCCATCAAAGATCCGGTGGACCCGCCAATGGCCATGATGCCGTCAATTTTTCCCGCATCATACAGATCCCTGGCAATTTTACTGGCGCCTTCAATAATAATATTAGTGATAGTGGACCGTTCTGTGGACTTATTTATTTCTTCTATGGTACTGCCGCCGGCCGATGCCACCTGAGACGGGGTCAGTTCCGCCCTGGATTTTTCCTTTCCTCTCATGGAAAGGTCCATTAAGAGCGGCAAAACTTCAATTTCTTTAAACTTATACTTTAAATACCGTGTTTCTTCCCTTTTAGTGTCAAGGGTTGATATGATCAAAACCGTTTTAGTGTTTGGCATTTCTTTATTTAACCCCGAAAAGTTACAATTTGGTAAACCGGCAGCAATTGTAAACGATAGATCAAATACAATTGCTGCAGGTTTTGTTTATAGACCCAGTCTTTCGCGGATATCTTTTTTCAAGGTTTCCTTATTCACCTTCCCCGAATCCCCGACCGCCGGGAATTCATCCACTAGTTCAAGGTGCTCGGGAAGTTTGAACATGGCAATATCTTTGGTTTTCAAATAATCGACCATGGTCTGGAAATCAAATGTTGTGCCTTTTTTCACAATGACATAAGCTGCACATTTTTCTCCCATTTCCCTGTCCGGATATCCCACGATGGCCACGGATGCCACAGAGGGATGATCATTTAAAAGTCCTTCCACTTCAGCCGGATAAATATTCTGACCGCCACGGATAATCATGTCCTTGGCTCTACCAAGAATCCATAAGCATCCCTGGTCAAACTTGACAATGTCCTCCGTAGTGGTCCAGCCGTCTTTATCAAAAACCGTGGAGGTGAGTTCTTCATCACGGTAATATCCTGCCGGTGCATGGGGTCCCCTGAAATAGAGGATACCGGGTTCACCGTCGGGAACGGTTTTTTCCTTGTTCTCTTTGTCTGCCAGCCGGACTTTATTGCCCGGCAGCATCCTGCCCACGGTTCGTCTTCTTAAGTCCTTGGTATCTTCCACCCGGCAGCCGGATACAGATCCCATATCCTGAGTACCCAGGTCACTGGTGATGGAGGCGCCAAACGCATTCTCCGCTTCTTCTGCCACCTGGGGCGCGAGATACCCGCCGGCGGATCGAATAAATCTTAAAGAGCTTAAATCATACTTTGACACGTCTGCTTCAAGCATTCTGATCAGATGGGTGGGCACAACACCAATGGCAGTGGCCTTCTCTTTTTCAATGAGCGCCAGTGCCGCATCCGGTGAGAAGTCCTCCAGCATCACGGTCTTGGCTCCTGCAATGGGCGCTGCAAAATAGGTCAAGGTGCCTGCAGCACCGCCTGCATGGGGGGCAATGGCCATGGTGATATCATCCTTGGAAAGACCCCAGATATCCACCCGGCCCTTGGACGTACAGATTCTCGGGGCGGGCGGCCATTCAACAAGCTTTGGAATACCGGTGGTACCCGATGTGGTGGTTAAAATAGCAATATTTTCTATTGGATCAAACCGTCTTTTATCCAGGATAGACGTATCCACAGGTAGTTGCACTCTTTTTTCAGCCATGGCGGTCAAAGAAAAAGTGTTTTCCGGCGCATCCTGGGGAACCATATCATCAAACAGAAAAATATGTTTCAGATGAGAGAATTCCTTTTGAAGGTCTTCATACATTTCAAGGTAGTTAAATTTATTGTAAGTATGAAGAATAATCACAGCCGAGGCCTTGGTTCTGTCCACCATATAGGTCAGTTCTTTTTTCCTCAAATATGGATAAACTGTCAGGGAAATTAAACCAGCCCGCTCGCAGGCAATTCTTGCCAGAAACCCGTATACACTGTTGGGAGACTGGATAATGACCCTGGAGTGTTTTTCCAATCCCATTTCCACCCATGATATGGCCATGGCATCCACAAGGTCCTCTGCCTGCTTCCATGTCAACCTGTATTTTGAATCCACCAGGGCTTCCTGATCCGGCATCTCTTTAGCATTTTTTGCCCAAAAATCATAAAATGTTTCCCGGGTCCAGTATCCGTCTTTCAGGAACTCATCTGTCATCTCTTTTTTATATCGAATTGGTTTCACGAATCATCCTCTCCTTATAATCCAAGCTCTGACCATCTTGCCTTAACCTTTTCAACCATGTCGGGATCAAGCTCAATGGGGATGGGTTTGTGTTCCCATTCATAGGGGATGGTACAATCCAGAAGAAGTCTTCCTGTAATCCATCTTGCGTCAATGGGCAGAGAAGGATCAAGTGGCGTGGACCGTCCTCGTTTGATGACCTGGGAACGGTTGGGCTGGAACCTGAAACTTAAGGCATACATCACCCGGGGGATATCCCATGGATCAATATCTTCATCCACAACAATCACGGTTTTAAGGCCGTAGGCACCCATTTCCGTTGAAATGGAGGCAGTCAGCACCTGATCCACATGACCCGGATACATCTGTTTCATGGAAATAATGGCAAGAAACCTGCCGGAACCTTCCGGTGGACAATAAACCGCTTTTAAACCCGGAATATTCATTTCATTGAGCTGCTGCCAGAGAGTCGCACCATAAGACAGGGCCATGACCATGTGAGAATCCGTTACCGCGCGTCCAACCGTTGTTCCCCAGAAAATTGGATTGTTTCTATAGGTCACACATTTCACGTCAATAAAGTTCCTGGGATCCGTTCCCACACCGGAGTAATACCCGGTATATTCGCCAAAGGGACCCTCTTCCATAAATTTATCCGCATCAACAAATCCTTCAACAACAATCTCTGCATGGGCCGGAATAGGCAGGTCAACCACCTCGCCCTTTACAACTTCTATTGCTTCACCCCTGAAGGCACCGGCCACGTCATACTCACTGGTAAATGCACCGACCCTGGCTGCTCCCAGAATAAATAAAATCGGATCACACCCGACAATGGAAGCCACCGGCATGGGTTCACCCAGTGCCTGATATTTTTTAAGCATCTGATCAGCATGTTTACCCTTGATAAACTGGGTGCCGATTTTGTCCTTTCCCAGCAGCTGACTTCTATAGGTGCCTAAGTTCACCCAGCCTGAATCAGGATCTTTGCTGATGATAAAATGGGCAGTACCATAATATTTCCCGCCATCCAGAGGATAATAATGGGGGACCGGAAAAATATTCAGATCCACATCATCCCCCATCATGATGTTTTCTTTACAGGGAGCATTCGCCCTGTCCACGTATGTTGGCGGGATGGGTTTCTTTGCTTTCTCAGCCCATGATTTATACAGATCAACAAGGCTTGAATTTTCAGGTTCCCCCATTATAATGGCAAGCCTCTGAACCGTTGTAGCGGCACTGGTAATAATGGGTGAATTGTGGCCCTTAACATTTTCAAACAATAATGCAGGGCCCTGGTCTTCCTCGTTGAGTTTGGCAATGGTCGATAATTCCAGATAGGGATCAACTTCAGCTGTAATACGCTTCAAGAGGCCCTTTTCCTCACAGACGGCTACAAAATCTCTCATGTCTTTCATTAATTTTTCTCCTTTGTCAGGACCCCTTTTGACACTATAATAGGGTCCCCTGCGCGATGCGCACTGGTTTATATTTTTGGCCAGGCCTTGAAATCTACAAGGCCTGGCGGTAAAACAATTTTATATTAATCACTCATCAATTGACTTTCTTACCCGCCACAAGCCCGGCACAAATATGTGCAAGAGCTGATGAACGTGCTTTCATGACCGGTTCCACTTTTTTACTACTCCAAACGGTTTCCGGTCTGCTTTGAAGAATCATGATTTTTGCTTTGCCGGGGGTGTCTTTATCAATGGCCCATTCAATATCCATGGGCTTGCCATAATGTTCTTCAATCCGCTTTCCGATTTTCGCAAGGGCAATGGCATCCTTATCCACCACACACTGGATATCAGTTCTTTCATCTGGAACATTCTGTTTTACAACACAATGGCTTTCAGGATCACGGGTATACAATATGGTTTTATGGGAAATTGATTTTTTGATAATCTCGTCTGTGATTTTATTAATGATAAAATTATCCGGTGTGCATTCACCACTGACGACACTCTCTCCAAATCCAAAATTAGCATCTATGGCAATGGTGGAACGATCACCGGTGGCAGGATTCAATGTAAACATCACACCGGCGGTCCAGGCATTTGCCATTTTCTGAACACCAACGGAAATTTCCACCAGTTCATGGTCAAATCCCATTTTTGCTCTATAGTAGATTGCTCGCGCAGTAAAAAGACTTGACCAGCATTTTTTCACGTGCTTGAAAATATCATCCACCCCTCTTATCCAAAGAAAGGTATCCTGCTGTCCGGCAAAGCTTGCGCCGGGAAGATCTTCGGCTGTAGCGCTGGATCTGACTGCTACAGGAACGGCAGGAACATTGCACTTTTTAGAGAGCCTTCTGTAAAATTCTCCAATATAATCCTGTAGATCATCACTTACATTTGTGCTTTCAATAAGAGCCCGGATGGCAATACTTGCTTTTTTACCGGATTCCACATCATCTGCTTTAATGCCCTTTAAAATCTTAAATATTTCTTTTTTGATGTTTCCCTGCTCAAGAAAAAGATTATAGGCTTTTGTGGTTACTGCAAAACCTGGGGGAACCGGTATGTTCGCTTTGAGCAGTTCACCCAGGCTTGCATTTTTGCCACCGACAATGGGAATTGATTCCAGATCACATTCTTCAAACCAGAGAACATAGTCGTGTCTTTTTTCCATAATCTACATTTACCTCTCGATATTAATTTTGCCGGTATCGCCGTTGACCTTGATTTTCATGCCGGATTTAATAATAGCCGTTCCCTGGCCTGTTCCAACAACGGCAGGCATTCCGTATTCACGACAGACAATGGCTGCATGACACATGATTCCACCCACATCTGTGACAACCGCTTTAATTTTCTGGAATACCGGGGCCCAGGAGGGTGAAGTGGTGGGTGCCACAAGGATTTCTCCCTCTTTAAGTTCTCCGATATCCTCAACAGACCGGCATACCCTGGCAATGCCTTCAACAACACCGGGTGAGCCTGCAAATCCTTCCATCTCATTGACTTTGTCCGGGTCACCGATTTCTTTTAGTTTCGCCCAGGCTGCCATACTGTCATTGGTAATCCCCCAGAGTACAATGGTAAACGGTTCTGCAATGACTTCAGGCGGGGTTCCAACAGCAGGAGTCGGCCGGTTTTCCTTGAATTTCTGGTAAACGCCTTTTCTCCATTCGATTTCTTCGGGCCAGTGCAATGGACCATAGCCCTTTGTTCCGGTGGCCCATGCGGTTACAAGATCCCATAAGGCTTCTTTTATTTCACTGCGGGATAAGTACCAGACATCTTCTGTATCTTTGATGAATTGATGTTCAACCATGATGGAGGCAACATTTCTCATCTTGTTCCAGAATACTGAGTGGAACCAGTGCTCCACATAGAACATATGATTCTCAACATAGGGGAAAACAAGCTCAGACGTACCGTGAAGCTGATCAAAGGTCTGCCTGTCTTCATCTGTTTTTAAAAGGCCCCTGTATTCTTTAATCAATTTTTTACGTTCAGCTTTAATTGCTTCCATGGGTCGGTCAATGGATTTGCCTTCCTTTAGTTTTTCAATGTAAATTCTAAGCGAACTTAAGGGTACATTCAGGTTGTCATTCCATGAGACATCCTGATGATACCAGCCCGTTCCCGTTGAAATGTTGAACCATGGATTTTTGGCCTCATCCCAGGCACCGATCCATTTTTTCCCGTTTTCAGAGCCTGAAAGTTCTGAAATTACGACTTCAACATCCTTGGAATCGTCTCCTATCTGTGAATCAATACCAAGTTCAATGGCCAGTTTTGCCAGTTTTTTCAATTCATCATCCGGCCGATATAAAATAACATCAATTCCTGCAACCATCTGGGTGATTTTCTGCAAGGGAATATCTGGGAAAGCTTTGGTACAAAAATCAACAAAGGTGACATAGGAGGCATAGCCCAGGTTTAGAAATTCGAAGTGATACTGCCAGCAGAGAATACCTAAGTCTATTAACTTGTCATAGTTTTTGAGCAGCTCATAACCGCTGGAGGTTCCAAGGCCGTTTTTAACAACTGAGATATCTTCCATATCAGGCAGGGGAGCGATTTCAAGGCTTTCAATCTCGGTAATAATCCCTTTCATTTTACCTTCCCACTGATCATGAAGTTTGTCCCAGTTTTCATAATAATATCCTGCCCGTTCCATGAATAACGGAATTCTTTTTTGAACTTCTTCGGGATCCGTCACCGGAACCGGGGTAATATAGACATTACCATTTATTATTCTGTGATCGATACCAAGCGCGGGTGGAATCATGAAAATTCGGGTATTAAACTGTGATAAGGCCAGAAACCAGGCTTCATCCCAAATAATATCAAAGGGATACATGGGCTCGGGATAATGGAGTGCATCATTGAACCAGAAGGCATTTTCTTCATACTCTTTGCGTTCCTTATCTTTTGTCGTAAAAAGATAGTGATACGGATACATTCTTTCCCATCCTTCTGTTCCGGGGATTGCTTCTATCTCGTGGGGACTTGGAAACTTGTTCTCAGCCATTTTGACCTCCATAAAAAAATTAATAAGTGTTAAAAAAACCGACCAAACTAAAAACCCGAATACCTGCAACCATACTTATAAAATACAAAAAGCTGCGTGGAAGGGTAAGATAGAAGCAGTCAACGTACAAAACAAGTCAGATAAAATTCATCCCAAGCAACAAGTATGGTACCGTTCAGTAATATTTGTTGACAAAAAACAAGTCAATTCATATAAACTTATGGCATGTATAAGTTTTTCTTATGGTATGGTTTTTTTGTAGCAACTTTAACTTAAGGATTGGTATTTATGATTAATTTGAACCAATTACGGGCATTTTACACGGTTGCAAAAAACGGCAGTTATACCATCGCGGCTAAAAAACTCTTTATCTCCCAGCCGGCAGTGACTGCTCAGATTAAACTTTTTGAAAAATACCATGATTTAAAATTGTTTGATAAATACGGCAGAAAACTTGTACTCACCCATATAGGGAAAAGACTGTTTGAAAAGGCCGAACGTATTTTTAGTATTGAAGATGAAATTGAAAACACGCTAACCCAGAGAATGGAGCTGAACCAGGGACTTTTAGAAATTGGGTGTACCAAAGCCTATGCCAAACATATTATGCCCTCCATTATCTCTGTTTTTCACCGGGCATACCCGAAGATAAAAGTAATTCTTGAAGAAGGCAGTTCCATGGCCATGATCAACAGTTTGAGGGATTTCAAAAATGAAGTGGTGGTGGTGGCGCAAATGGATGTGAATGATTCTCGAATCCAATTTATTCCCTTCAGTCAGGAAGAAATCGTCATCATTCTCCCAGTAAATCATCCGCTGGCACAGAAAAAAGAACTTGAATTTCATGATATTGTGCAAGAACCGGTTATCATGAAAGGAAAAGGTTCCGGTACCCGGAAAAAGATTCTGGGGCTTTATAAAAAATACAATGCCGTGCCCAATGTTTTTATGGAATCCAATAATACCGGATTTATCATTGATCTGGTGAAACGCGGAGAAGGGATATCTTTTCTTGTAGAACCTGCTATTGATCAGGAAGCAAAAGAAAAAAAATTGATTTCACGAAAATTAAAGGATATAAAAATGTTTTTGGATGTCAGTTTCGGTTATTCAAAAAATACGCCGCTTTCACCGGCTGCCAGGGCCTTTTATGATATTGTTAAAGCTTCATTTATCGAAGCCTCTCCCAGGGGAGGTGTTGAGTCTATTATGGCAAGAATCCTTGCCGCGCATCCCCAGAATGAATAAACACCATAAAAAATCAATAATAATTCCTGAAGTTTTAAATTAGCACTTGACTATTAGCCCATATTGTGGTTAACCCTTCCGAAGATCACAACATATAGACAAATTAAATTATCTTTCTGGAGAAAATATGACCAAAATGGATGACGTAAAAACAATGAAACTTGATATTTCAAAAAATGCAGCAACAGTCCTTGATAGAAGATATTTAAAAAAAAACAGCACCGGTAAAACAATAGAATCTCCTGTGGAAATGTTCCAGAGAATTGCCTCTCATATCGCTCTGGCTGAAGAAAAATTTGCAAACACCCCAAAAAAGGAATATTTTGAAACGGCATTTTATAATCTAATGGTCAGCTTCAAGTTTTTACCCAACTCTCCAACTTTGATGAATGCTGGAAATGAATTGGGTCAGCTTGCCGCCTGTTTTGTCCTCCCAATAGAAGATTCTCTTTCAGGTATTTTTGAAACCGTAAAGAATGCAGCCCTTATTCACAAATCGGGAGGAGGGACAGGCTTTTCATTTTCCAGACTCAGGCCCAAAGATTGCCGCGTGGGTTCCACCGGCGGCGTTGCATCCGGGCCTGTTTCTTTTATGAAAATTTTTAATGTTGCTACCGAACAGGTGAAACAGGGGGGCACCAGAAGAGGTGCCAACATGGCAGTCCTCCGCATTGATCATCCTGACATAATGGAATTTATAAATTGCAAAAGCAGTAATGACAATTTAAACAATTTTAATATTTCAGTGGGAATTACAGATCAGTTTATCGAGGCTGCAAGAGAAAACAAGGATTTTGATTTGATAGACCCGAGAAATCAGAAAAAAGCCGGGCAGATCAATGCCCGTGATGTATTTGAAACCATTGTAAAACAGGCCTGGCACAATGGTGATCCAGGCATTATTTTTCTGGACAGGATGAATCAGGATAACCCCACACCTGCCATTGGTGAGATCGAATCCACAAACCCCTGCGGTGAACAGCCGCTACTCCCCATGGAGGCGTGTAATCTTGGATCCATCAACGTATCAAAATTCGTCGGTATTAAAAATAAAAAACCGTTTATTGACTATAAAGCCTTAAAAGAGACCATCCATTTGTCCGTACGATTTTTAGATAATGCCATTGAGATGTCAAACTCACCTTTGGATGAAATTGATCAAATGGTGAAAGGTAATCGCAAGATAGGCCTTGGTTTAATGGGATTTTCAGATCTGTTATTCCAGCTGAACATTCCCTATAATTCGGAAAAAGCCCTTTTGATTGCAGAAGAAATCATGACGTTTATTCAAAAAGAATCCCACAAAGCCTCACACCTGTTGGGAAAGGAACGCGGCACCTTTAAAAATTTTGATAAAAGTATTTACAAAGGCAACAAAGACAAACAATATCGAAATGCCACAACGACAACCATAGCGCCCACGGGAACATTGAGTATTATAGCCGGGTGTTCCAGTGGCATAGAACCCCTTTTTGCCTTAAGCTTTGTCAGAAGAGTCATGGACAATGATGAACTGATTGAAGTCAATCCTTATTTCGAAAAAATTGCCAGGCAAAGAGGGTTTTACAGTAAAAAATTAATGGAAAAAATTGCCAAAACAGGCAGTATTGCCAATTTGCACGAAATCCCTCAGGATCTTCGGGATGTATTTGTAACTGCCCATGACATTTCACCTTCCTGGCATATCCGTATGCAGGCGGCATTTCAAAAATTCACTGACAATGCCGTATCCAAAACAGTTAATCTGCCCCATGATGCGACAAAAGAGGATGTGATGGGAATATACAATATGTCCTATGATCTCGGATGTAAGGGGGTTACCATTTATCGTGATGGCAGTAAAAGCAATCAGGTCCTCTCCTTTTCAAACGAACCCAAAAAAGAAGCATCCGTGAAAAAAGCGGTAAAAAAACGGCCGGAAACCCTTCAAGGATTTACCTCCAGAATTAAAACAGGAATGGGCGAACTTTATGTGACCGTTAATGAAGATGATGGCAAACCCTTTGAAATATTTGCCACCATTGGACGATCAGGACAGTCGACAACAGCGAAAACAGAAGCCATTGGAAGACTGATTTCTCTCTGCCTGAGAACCGGTGTTGATGTAAAATCCGCTATAAAACAGATTAAAGTGATCGGCGGTGAATATGCTGTTTTTCAAAAAGGAGGCCGCGTCTTATCCATACCCGATGCAATTTCCCGCATCCTGGAAAAAAGATACGGTAAAGTAGAAGAGACAAATCAAAACAATTCTTTAAAAAAGGATCTCTGCCCGGAATGCGGATCAAATATCACTCATGAAGAGGGCTGTATTACCTGCCATTCCTGCGGCTTTACAAAATGTGGATAGAAAACGAGCCTAACACGTTTAAAATTTTAATAAAAAGGGATTTTCTTCCAATCCCATATCTTGTGTTAGGCCTTATCTGGAAACAGGGCTCTGGTTGCCAGTTTAAAATACCTTTGAAATTCGATTCACCATAAGTACTGGAAAAAGAAGTGAACTCCTTTGAGCTAACGGCCTACAGCGACTGTAGATAGACGATATAGTCACTTTATTAC
>QMMT01000007.1 GCA_003647385.1 Deltaproteobacteria bacterium | reverse complement strand
GGAATCTTCGCTTGCCTGAAGTTGATTTACCTGTGCCTGATTAGTCTGTCCCGATTTTGTTTGAAGGGATGCTTCATTTTCATGATGCTCTATTTTTTCAAGTGTTTTGCTTAACTCTTCTGCAAACATCTGCTTTTGCGGACCGGTATTATCTGTATTAGACATAACTTCCCGCGGGACGTCCTGTTGAACCATGTTTAAAAAAGATTTGCTAACATTTGCAAAAGGTAAATTCATAAAACACCTATAAATAGTTTTCTTTTGCCAAATAAAACAGCAATGATCATGCCATATACCTATCAATTAAAGTTTAGGCTTGCAGTTCAAGATGTTACGATATTTTATGATCCAATTGATAAACTATTTTATGTTTTTTTTGGAATATATTTCCCAACAAACCAAATGTCATGGGAAAATATTACCTGATGATGGGAAAGAAAAAAATCAGGAAGAGTGCAGGTACGTTTTATAAATCCCAGATATTCCGGCAGGAGATAATTTTCACGTCATTATATTACTAAAGCATACCAAGGGGAGTTGCCTTTGTTTATGATCGTCAGGAAATAAAGTTGAACGTGCTTTTCAACGGGTACGGCGTAATCTTACTCCGGTATGGCATTCAGTTTGACCAGTGCCTCAAATGCCGATAATCTTTGACCGATAAATCTGCCGACCCATTTGTCATAGATGTTTAATATCTCATTTGATCGGCACATATCCGATATCGCCATGTCCACGATCAGACGGAAATCGGAGTCGTTTCGTCTGACAGCCAGGGCAAGCGGTTCGTAGGAGAACAGATTCGGCAGAATAGTATAGTTCCCGGGATTTTTCCCGGTCAGGGCAAAGCCCATGAGGACGACCTGATCTGCGGCCAGTGCGTCAATCTTTTCTTTTTCCAATTTTTGAAAACCGATACCAGCAGAATCCAACAATACGATTTTGGCATCAACTTTTGTTTCTTTGAACAGCTTTCTTAACTCTGCTTCAGTCGTCGAGCCTTTTGAGACGCCAATTTTCTTTCCGGTAAAATTACCTTTGATGTTTCTTCCTTTCAGAGTCATGAAAGAAGCACCGGTAACAAAGGTCAGCTGTGTGAAATCTACAAGTTCACCCCGGGAGAGTGTTTTTGTGGTTGAGCCGCACAATATGTCAATTTTATTGTCAGATATGGCCTTGAACCGATTTCCACCTGTCACAGGAACCCAAACGGTTTTTATGTCTTTGCCCAATTTTTTTTCTATTTGTTTCACAATATTTTTACACAGATCAACGGAATACCCGATAGGGATACCGTCTTTGTCCAGAAAAGACATGGGGGGCAGACCCTGGCGATACCCAATTTTGATTTCCCCTGTTTTTTCAACCTGTTGAAGGGTTCCGGTCAGTTGTTGTGCTGATACAGCGCCGGCAAAAAATACGATCAGTAAAATGCTTGTCAATATCCTTTTCATGCTGATTTCTCCTGTTCTGAATCTGTTGGATAAAATGAATTGGTCAATCAATTTGCGTATTAAAATATTCTTGTCTATTGGTCTGTCTAACAAGTTTTTTATATCATGTAAAGCGACAGATGTACTATTTTAAGAAAATTCAGGTTTTACTACTTTCTTTTAAAGGCAAGGCGCTCGCTGATTTTGGCTGCTTTTTCACTGTCAACAAAAGACAGGATCTGGGAGGCCGATGCTTCACGCATTCTTAAAAATATTTCCTGGGCGACCTCAAGCTTCATCTTATCAACAATCTGGGCAGCACTTTTCGGTTTCATTCCTGCATACATTTTTACAAGTCTCCCGATTTTGGCTTCATATGCAGCTTCTTTTTCCTGTTCTTTCCGGGTTTTCGTTTCCGTAAGGCTTGCTATATCATCTTTGATTTGTTTCTTTAACGCCTTCAGGCTTTCAAGTTTTTCGTCAATCTGTTCTTCAAATATTTCAAGTTCTTTTTTTTCCTGGGCAAGGGTTTTTTGCTGTTTTTCTATCATTATTTTCTTATCTTCAAGACCCCGCAATATGACCTTGGCAGGATCAGGACACTCCGGGCATTCAGGACAGGGATTATCATCTTGTGTTTCACCATCCTCTTTGTCTTGTTTTTTTTCATCTTCTGCAAAAGCCATCGTCCCATTAAAAGACGAAGAATAATATTTTTGATATCCTAAAAATGCTGAGAATACCAAACAAATACCAAGGAAAAATATGATGTTATGAAACCGTCTCATTTAGATCTTGTCCTTGCTGTTTTTAGAGATGAAATCTCATCCAGTTCTTTTTGTTCGTTTTTTATAACTTCCTGAGTGTAATCGGCTTTCAATTTTTCACGGTAAAGTTCCATTGCCTTTTTATCTACACTCTTTTTTCTTAACTCCAATAATTTTTTTTGAAGATTTTTCTTTAAATCAATTTTTCTTGATTTTTCATCTTCTATACTGTTTTCTACTGAATCAAGATATTGATGGTATTGTCTAAATTTAGAAGCACGAATACCCTTTGTCACAATTGTTTCAATTTTATCAGCATTTTGAACATATGCCTGCTTCAAGTCAGTGATTTGTTTTTCACAGAGCCTCACATCCATGTGAGCCCTGGCTGTATTCTGCTGGGCAAGCCGTTCCAGGTATTGTCTGTAATTAAGCAAAGGCTGCAATTTAAATTCAAACCGTTTCATTTATTTCTCTTTTTTGTCCTTTTTTATACCCAGGACTCTTTTTAACCCCTTGATACTGGACTGCATATCGACCTTCCTATCCATGCCCTGCCTTAAAAACTGTACAATCCCCGGCATCAAACGCTTTGCCTCATCAACATCAGGATCTGATCCGTCTATATACGCGCCGATAGTAATCATATCTTCCGCACTTGAGTATGAAGATAATACACTGACTGCTCTATCTCTTACAATCACATGATCTTTTGGGCTCACATCCCGCATGACCCTTGAAATACTGGCCAGCACATCAATGGCAGGATAATGGCCCCTGTTGGCAAGATCTCTTGACAATACAATATGGCCGTCAACAATGGATCGAACCGTATCTCCGACAGGATCATTTAAGTCATCTCCCTCGACCAGAACCGTGTAAATACCGGTAATTGATCCCCCGTTTTCCATATTTCCAGCCCGTTCAAGCAGGACAGGAATCTGAACGAAAAAGGACGGGGTATATCCCCTGGATGTCGGCGGTTCACCGGCAGCAAGTCCCACATCTCTTGAGGACATGGCAAAGCGAGTGATGGAATCCACCATCAATAATACATCTTTGCCTTGGTCCCTGAAATATTCGGCTATGGTGGTGGCAAGGTACGCACCCCTTATTCTCACCAAAGGAGGAGAATCAGATGTCGCTGCAACCACAACCGCTCTTTTCAATCCCTCTTCTCCCAAAGTATCATTTATAAAATCTTTTACTTCCCGGCCTCTTTCCCCGATAAGACCAATGACCACTACGTCAGCACTGGTATGCCTGGTCATCATTCCCATCAAAACACTTTTGCCAACCCCTGAGCCTGACATAATGGCAACACGCTGGCCTTTGCCAAGGGTAATCAAACTGTTGATGGCTGCCACCCCAACATCCAGAGATTCTTTAATGGGCTCCCTTTCCATAGGGCCTATGGGTTTTCCATACAAATTGTACTCTTGTGCAGACTCAATTGAGCCTTTACCGTCTATGGGTACCCCCATTCCGTCTATCACTCTTCCTAAAAGTTGATCTGAAACACCCACCACCTGAGATGATTCAACCCGAATAATCCTGGCACCAAGACTGATCCCCCGGATATCTCCATAGGGCATAAATAACGCTTTTTCCTTTTTAAATCCTACAACCTCAGCTTTTACTTGTTGACCATGATCATTGATAATGCTGCAAAGACTTCCGATACCCATTCCTAAGCTATCGCCTTCTGCAATCAGTCCAACAATCTGAGAAACCCTTCCTTCGGGCTGTATCGTGATACATTGATCCACAGCCAGATCATATTTCTCAAAATCAATTTCATTTAAGTGTCCCAGGGTCATTTAGCCCCAACCTTTTTAATGGCTTCAAAGATGGCTTCAAGTCTTGATTCCGGGTCTGCTGAGATAGAAGCTGTGACGGTATCAATTTTACAGCCGCCCCTTTTAATAGAAGCATCTGATCTCACTGACACACTGTTTAATGAATCAATCACTTCAAAAAACTCATCTTTAATCATATCAATATAATCATAATCGTCCTGACAGACGCTTAATACCACCTCTTCGGGTTTAACCAGCGCTTTTAATGCATCCAGGATCAAATTTTTAACAATTTCATCATTTATTTCAATCTGGGCCATAACCGCTTTTTCGGCAATCTGTTGAATAAGGGAAATAATCCTTTCTTCATACTTTTCAACCAGCAAATCCAAAGTTTGATCTGCTTTCTTTAAGGATTCTTCAAGTGAACTTATAATCTCAACTCCTTTTTCCCGGGTTTCGTTTGTGGCTTTTTGTTCACCGTCCTTGAGGCCTTGTTCAAACCCCTGTTTCTCTCCTTTTTCTATTCCCTGCTGTTCCCCTTTTCCATGCCCTTTTGCTTCACCTTTTTTTAATCCTTCTTCATGCCCCTGCTTAGTTCCTTGTTCAAGACCCTTCTCAAACCCCTCACGATATCCTTTTTCTTCCGGGGTTTCTTCCGGCTCTTTACGATCTTCTTTTTCAGATAATCCATTGCCTTTAGAACTTTGGTTTTCTGTATTCGTGTCATCTTTTTCAAAAGGCTCGTCATTTCTTTTGATTAAAGGCTTGAAAATAATTTCTTCGAGTTCTTCTTTAACATCATACATCGGTTCAAATTCATGGGATTTTTCTTTCTCCAACTTCGGCTTTTCAAACAGCATTTTAAATCGATCAAAATCCGGATCGGATTTATCCATATTGTTTGAGTGTTCTTCATCAAAACTATCTAAAGAGCTTACATCAATGGGTTCAAATTTCTCATTCTTGATATCAGACAAGGACATCGTCTTTTCCTTTTCCAAGCGTTATCGTTCCATCAGCCTCAAGCTCTTTTGCGGCACGGACAACTGCCTGCTGAGCTTCTTCAACTTCTGCCAGACGGACAGGACCCATTGCATCAAGATCATCTTTAAGCATTTCGCCCGCTCGTTGAGAAAGATTGGAAAAAATCTTTTCTTTCATTTCATCTGTTGCCGTCTTAAGTGCATATGTCAACTGCTGTCCCTCAACTTTCTTGAGGATCTCTCTCATTGCCGTATCATCAATACTTGTCAGGTCTTCAAATACAAACATCAGGTTACGAATGTCATTGGCCATTTCTGGATTATCTTCTTCAACAAATTCCATGACCATATCTTCTGTTGTCTTGTCCACCCCATTGATAATATCCACAAGCACCTGCAACCCACCGGCCTTTCCTCCCGGGCCCACAGCACCGGAAAGCTCCAATTTTAACGCCCTGTCGACGTCCCGAACAACGTCTTCTGAAATCTGACCCAGCCTTGCAATTCGCATGGCAATATCCCCTTTGAGTTCTTCAGGAAGAGACATCAATATATCTGATGATATTTCAGACGGCATATGGGCAAGAATCATTGCAATGGTCTGAGGATGCTCTCCTTCCACATAGCCGGCAAGTGTTCCCACATTCACATTCCGGCTCCAGATAAACGGCTTATCCTGTTTTTTCTTCTCAAGATCATCAAGAATGGCATCGGCTTCTTTATCTTTCAACGTCTTTTTAACAACATTTTTAATAAACGAATCACTCTCTATGATCATTTTTGATTCACCCTCAAATTGATCTACAAAATCCAGGGAAACCGCCTTTAACATTTCAGGGGTAATATAGTCTATTAATGACATTTCAAATGCCACATCACTGATTTCGAGTTCATTCATTTTTTCAAATGCTTTGGTGGCATATTCCTCTCCCATGGCCATTAAAAAAATAGCGGCTTTTCGTGGACCGGATATACTTTCAGGGTCTATGGGATCAGCCATAATTATTCCTCCTCTACTTCGCTTATCCAGCCCTTAAGGATATTAACCGTCTTGTAAAGATCTTTCCGGGCATAATATTTTGCTTTTTCATTCACAGACATATTGGTAAAATAAGAATTCCGTTCTCTATTGTTCATCTCCTTTAAGAACGCCTCTTTTTGATCATCCGGCAGCAGTTCCAGGTATTCTTTTTGCTGTTTACCGTCCATTTCAATGAATTCAGGTTCTTTTTCCTCTTCTTCAATCAAGGCCCTGTCTTCAGGCCCGGGTAAGGCTTCCTGGTCAACTGTTGTTTTAATATCCTTCACAGTTTTTACGATGGGCCGTATAACAAAAAGAAATAATAATAATACTAAGAGTAGATTTGCAATGGTTCTGCCATACTCTTTTTGCACCATTTTCAACCCGGTAAGAGCTGGTTCCGCCTCAATCTCAGCGATGGAGGCAAACGGAAAACATTCCATGGAGACCTGGTCGCTTCTGTCTTCATTATACCCCATGGCTTTAACGACAATATCTTCAAATTGCTTCATCTCCGCAGGGGATCTTGGCACATAAACACGGCTTTTATTACCATTTTCGTCGGTTTTAAATTCATATTTCCCATCCACAACAGCCGCAACAGAAAGACGATTTAAAACCGCCATGGGTTTTTGGGTTTCCCGAATGCGTTTACTGATTTCATAATTAACGGTATCATCACTCTTATTTACCCGTTCATTATTTTGATCCCCTGCAAGCCCTTCATCACCTACAATAGGATTCACACTGGACGGCGTTGGAACTTCCTGGGATGCTGTTATGACCTTTTCTGCTCTATTTTTCCGGCTTCTGGTAAATTCTCCCCCCCGTTCAAATGGATCATAGATTTCTTCATTCATATCATTTTTTGAAAAATCCATTTCAGATGTCACTCTTACGATGGCCTTGTCCGTTCCGACAATTCTCTCAAGCATGGTCTGAATTCTTTTGGTGAGATTTTCCTCAAACCTGACTTTATACTTATACTGGGCATCTGCAAAATTTTGAGCCGTTATTTTGGCCTGTTCTTCTTCTGATTTTCCCTCAAAAAGAATTCTGCCTGTTGTATCAACAATGGTAACAAGTTTCGGGGTTAAGTCCTGGATGGAACTTGCCACCAGATGGGCAATGGCTGTGATATTTTCTTTTTCAAGATCAGTGTTTAACTCCAAAAGAATAGATGCTGACGGTTTTTTTATCTCTTCAACAAATACCGAGTCTTTTGGCAGCACAATCATGACACGGGCAGTTTTGACTTCATCAAACGCACTGATGGTTCTGGCTAACTCTCCCTGGATGGCTCTTTTTTTATTAATCTTTTGAACAAACTCTGTGGTGCCGAACTCCGTTTTATCAAATATCTCATACCCAACGCCCCCTCCTTTGGGAATCCCCTCTTTTGCCATTGAAAGCCGGACGTCATAGACAATATCTTCCGGAACCATAATGGTGGTACCATCCCCTGTGAGGCGATAGGGTGTGTTGGACTCCTTAAGTTTATCTACAACCGATGCAGCATCATCCTTTGAAAGTCCTTTATAAGCCACATCGAACTGGGTCTTGTTTGCCCAGACAAACAGGGTGCTAAACCCTGCTACAAGCACCATTGCAAAAACGCCTAAAGCAATTTTTCTAGACAGTGGCAATTCTTTAAGTGTTGTAATTATTCTTTCAATAACAGGATTCATAAACTTAAATCACTCCATTATATCCATATTATACCTGCATCCGCATGACTTCGTTATATGCGGCCATGATCTTATTTCTGACCTGTGCAAGAAGTTTCAAGGATGTATTCGCTTTTGAAATAGCCAGCATTCCTTCATGAATACCCATTTCTCCCTGAATCACTTTTTCAATGGAATCATCTGCAATATGCTGATTTGTATTCACATCCTTGACAGCAGCTTTAATTCTCTGTGCAAACTCATCGTCACGCCTGTTTATTTTATTACTCAGAGACTCGGTATTTAAAGAAATTCTATTAATCCCCTTTATCTCCATCATCTTAACTCACCTTTTCTTATTTACCAATTTCAAGTGCTTTTAAAACCATATCCTTTGTGGTGGAAAGAGCAGTAACACTTGCTTCATAGCTTCGTTTAGCCACCAGCATATCAGCCACTTCCGTCAAATGGTCCACATTGGGCATCTTCACATAGCCGGTATCAAGGTCGGCATCGGGATGGGCTGGATTGTAAACCATCCTGAAATTCTCCTGGGACCTCACAATCTGATCAACTCTTACCCCGGTTCCCTTGTCTTCTTTTTTGTCAGAATCAAACTCAATGGGGGAAAGCTCAATTCCCGACTGCACTTTCTTTAATTGCTTTTTTTCAATAATACTTTTAAAAGAATCAATATCGTCCCCTTTAAAAACAACCATTTTTCTGCGATAGGGTCCACCCTCTTTTGTTCGTGTGGTATCAACATTCGCAAGATTTTCAGCAATAACATTCATCTTGGTTCGATGAGCTGCAAGGGCGGTCCCGCTGATTTTTGCTGCCGTTAAAAGATCCATGAATTATTTACCTCCCTCATCAATTGAATAGTTCAGCATCTGTATTTTCCTTAATAACATTTCTGTTGTTGACCGATATTTAATATTATTTTCCATAAGGTTCATCATCTGAGTGTCAATATTGACGGAATCAAGGTGGTAGATATCAACCTCTTCACTGTTCTTCCCGTTCATTGCGAACCGGTCTTCATTATCTGCCGACAAATGCTTAATATGGGTTTTATCTAAAGATTCAGGCTCATCTTCTTTCATGACCCGTTTGAGAGTGTCGTTAAAATCAAGGTCCGAAGGCTTAAAGCCAATGGTATCCATATTAGCGATATTGCCTGCAATCAAATTATGCCGCCTGACTGACACATCAAGTGCCTTTCCAATCATCTTTGATGTATGCCCAAAAATTCTTGAATCTGCCATTTTTCCTCTCAATATGAGTTAAAATTTAAGAATATTATCTTAAAAACCTTTTCCATAATTAAGGCTTTTGCAATTTATATGCCTAAAACCTAAATCAGTTTTTTTTCTTTATACTCATTGAGTTTATTTCGAAGGGTCCGGACACTGATACCCAGAATTTTTGCAGCATGGGTTCTGTTACCCTCGGTTTGGTCAAGGGTTTTAAAAATCATTTTCTGTTCCATCTCTTTTAATGAACTGGGTTCAGGGCCAACGCCCTGATCAGCATCCGGGCCAGTCAAATCATCCTTTTGTTCCACTCCATCGATGAGAAGATCATTGGGTTCGATCAAATCAGAATCTGCAAGCAGGACTGCTCTGTGAATAATATTTTCAAGTTCTCTAACATTGCCGGGAAAGGAATGCCGGCTAAGGAGGGATACAGCCCGTTTTGTCAAGCCTTTGACATGACGGCCGTCAATTTTACAATATTTTTGAACAAAAAAATTACAAAGTACTTCAAGATCTCCTTTTCGATCTCTCAAAGGCGGAATGACCAGGGGAATAGTGTTCAATCTGTAAAAAAGGTCTTCTCTGAAATCACCTTTTTCAACGGCCTGTTTTGCATCTCGATTTGTTGTGGCAACCACCCGGACATCCACATCAACAGGTTCGGTTCCGCCAACCCGGTCCACAACCTTTTCCTGAAGGACCCTGAGCAGTTTTGCCTGAAGATGAAATTGCATCTCCGTAATCTCATCTAAAAACAGGGTCCCTTTATGTGCCAATTCAAATTTACCGGTCTTTCTTGATATGGCGCCGGTGAAGGCACCTTTTTCATGACCAAAAAGTTCACTTTCCAGAAGATTTTCCGGCAATGCAGCGCAGTTTACTGCGACAAACGGTCTATTGTATCTGTCACTCTTTTCATGGATATATTTTGCAAACAGTTCTTTACCCGTGCCGCTTTCTCCCTGGATCAATATGGAAGCACTTGAATTAGCAACTTTTGACGCCAGGGTGAAAAGCTTTTGGATACCTTTGTCCCGGGTAATGATTTGAACTTTTTTATGATGTGACGGCGACACCTTTTTGGGAAGAAGTTTTGGTTTCGATGCCAGCAATGCTCTTTTTGTACTCAACTCAAGCTGTTCTATTTCAACAGGCTTGATTAAATAATCCAGGGCACCAAGTTTCATTAAATTTACCGCGTGCTCAACAACAGGCTCTGCTGTAAGAATAATGGTCTGGCACAGGAGTTTGGCTTCGTCAACTTTTTTTAAGTACTCACTGGCACAAAAAGAGGGCGTTCCAATATCTGCAATGACCACATCCGGTTTTTTCTCGATAAGATATGAGAGTGCATTCGAGCCATCAGGGGTAGCATCTACCAAAAAACCAAGGTCCTCAAAAAACCGGACATATTCCATTCTCTCCTTAGGATTTTCAAGTATAATAAAAATTCTATGTCCCGGCATATTTTTTTTGTGTCCTTAAAACCTCCTAAGAGCTTTGAACCATCTGAGCTAATTCAAATGTATTCAGTCGATGCTGGGCAAGTCTTGCCCACACTGAATCATAAGATGCAACCACCTGTTTAAATGCCTCTTTGGCTTTTGGAATAATATTTCCCTTTTGATATGCATCCCCGAGCAGAAATCCAAGGTTTGCCTTTTCCCGATCATTTTTTGAAAAACTTAATGCTTTCAAATAAGCATCAGCAGCTTTTATATATTTTTTCAAAGATATATATGTTTGCCCCAATTCTTTATATGCATCCGTTAAAATTTCATAATTTTCACCCGGTGCCAAAGCAATTTCTTTTATTGCCTTCTCATGGAATTGGGACGCAGTTTTCAGATCTCCCTTTTTTGCATATACATTTGAATGCAAAATTAAAATCTTTCCTTTATCAAGGTGTGTTTTTGAAATTTTGAATGCTTCCTTAAATTTTGCTGAAGACCGTTTATATTTTTTTTTCTCAAGATAGATATCTCCTGCCCGTGACAGCGTTTCTACTCGATGTTTATTTTTAGGGAATCTTTTTGAGAATGCATTAAATAATTTTAATGCATCGTCATCCCTGCCGGACTCATCCATTGCTACACCTAACCCGAAAAGCAATTGTGATGATCTTGAAGATCTTTTATATTGTTTGTACGCATTAATCAAATGATTAAATGATTCTTCAAATAATTTTGCTTCAAGATATGCAAGCCCGACGCTAAAAGCAATTTTTCTGCTTCCCATTCTGTCGAGTCTTTCGTGCTCAAATTCATATCGGTTCAACACCTTTGTATAGTCATCTGACTTAAGTTGTTTTTGAAACAGGGCCTCATAAGCTTTTTGCATCAACTTAACCGCTTCGTACCGCAACCCCCTTGGATGTGTCGATAATAATTGTTCTATTTCTTTTATACATTTATTGTATTCACCCGTTGCCAGATAAATTTCTGCCAGGCGCATCATGGAAATTCTGGCAAATTTATTTTTAGGGAATTTAATTTTTATCATTTCATAAATTTCAATTTTTCCTTCGTCTGTTTTTAAATATCGTGCAATCCCGATAGAACTGGCCACATATCCTTCGGAGTCAGGAAATTTTTCCCTGACCAGTTCATAAATTTTAATGGCTTTTTCCTGATTATTTTCCATACCATAGGTATGACCGATTTTACTTAAAATAATATCCCGGCCTTCAACCTGCGGGAATAAATTTAACACGCGAGTAAGGGTTTGTCTGGCAGCTTTGCTTAAGCCCACTTCAAAATTGGCATTCCCAATGTGAAGCAGCAACTCATAGGAATCATAAACCTTTTTAGGATTAGACGCCACAACATAATTTAAAACCGTCAATGAATCCAGGTACTGTCTTTTTTTAAAAAGCGCTTTACCATATCCAATCCCGGCATCGGGTATATAGTTGTTCTCCACCGTATCTTCAAAGACCTGTTTATAATATCTTAATGCTTTATCCAGATAGCCTTTTTCGTCATATATCTCTGCCAGATGATACATGATCTCAGCAAGACCCGAATACGTAAGATACCCCTGCTTGACAATATTAAAATACCCTTCAGCAGCTGAAACATTATTCAATTTTTTTTGAATCATTCCAATGGCAGAATATCCATAGGCAAGTAATGATGATTTAGGATAGGATACCAATGCATCCTGAAACAGTCGTTCAGCCTTCATTAATTGAGCAAAATCATCTTTTCCCACGGTTTTGTAAAATGCATAGGCTCTTAAAAAATATGCCTGTTCAAGACAGGTAAAATTTTCCTGAAAAATATATTGATCCAGCACCTCAAACGCCTCTTCATACAAATCTTTTTTTAAAAGAAGTATTGAATTGCCGATCTGTTTCGAATCACATTGAGATCCATCAATAGCGCGGGCAAGATCACTGATATCTCCTTTATACTTACTTTGCTCCCTTCTATGCAGGGCATAGGCAGGTGGTGTTACTATTTTGACAGGTTCCTTTGATGCCATTTTACGAATTGGCTTTAACGGATCAGGCTTTTGAGGTGATATTTTTTTTATTGCCTTTACAGGCTCTGTCACAGCCTTTTTTGCTGTTTCTTTTTGGATCCCTTTCATAGAATCGGGTGTCGAGCCCTTTACTACTTTCGGGGCACTGTGTTTTTTTTCAAGTTCTTTTACAGTCGGCTCCGGCACGGTCACTGTTTTTTCCGGCTTTTTTTCAAGGTTAACGGTAAAGCTTGAATCTGCTTTATTGAACCCAGATCGAATAGTTCCATAGGGTTGATGACTGGTTAAAACAACAGCAATCACATTGCCCTGCAGGGTTTCCAGAGCAACATGCTTAATGGCTGATTTTTCTTTTCCCAATATCTTGAAGCCTTTTTCTAATTTCACATTTTTTAAAGCAACCAAAAGCTCTCTTTTTTCAACCTGGATGACTTTAACGGGAATATTTTGGGTCACAAAAAATTTTACAGCCAATGGATTTGCCTGTATCAAAATTTTCTTCATCACTGCCTGCTTTGCCACTGCAATATGTGATGAAAAATGGAACACGAGAAGTGATAAAATCAGGACTTGCAATCCTTTAAACAACTGATGTGATTTGTAATTTGGTTTACTCATAATCTTTACTTTGCTATATGGATTTATGTCATTTCAAGATGCCACATCTTAAATCAAAGCAAGTAGTATGCCATATATTATCAATTATACTTATCATAACAGAGAAAATCAAGGAGCGAAGCAATGATGCATTCTAAACTGGTTTACTCAGGCAAGTGGGGCTTGAATTTAAAAAAAATCAACAGCACATGAAAATGACAAAAAAATGACGCTTATCTGAAATCAAAAAACAGGTGCCGCACTTTCCGGTTCTATATTCATTTTTTTTATTTTTTCCACAAGAGTGGTTCTATTCATTTGTAAAAGCTCTGCAGCCCTTGCCTTAACCCATCCGGTTTCATCCAGAGCATGACGTATCAAAGATCTTTGATATTGATCCACGGCATCATTAAACCCAATCTCGTTATTAAAAACAGATATCACAGAGATAGGCGTACTTCCAGGCGATCTATTGGTAATATTTTCCGGCAGATCGTGGGGTTCAATTGTTTGATTTTCAACAAGAACGGATAATCTTTCAATTAAGTTTTCAAGTTCTCGGATATTTCCGGGCCAATCATAGTGAAGCAAAGCCTGTTTGGAATTCTCGCTAAAAATTTTTACTTGATAGCCATTCGACCTTTTGGTCAGATAATTTTGGAAATGATCTGTTAATACAAGGATATCTTCTTTTCGTTCACGCAGCGGCAGGATATGAAGGGGAATAACATTAAGACGATAATAGAGGTCTTCTCTGAATAATCCCTCCAAAATTGCTGCGGGCAAATCTTTGTTTGTTGCAGATATCACCCTTATATCCACCTCAATGGTAGTGGTTCCACCGACACGTTCGAACTGTCTTTCCTGAATTGCTCTCAGTAATTTGACCTGTAATTCAGGACTCATATCCCCGATTTCATCTAAAAAAATCGTTCCATGATCTGCAATTTCAAACCGCCCGATTCTGGAACGATGAGCACCTGTGAAAGCGCCTTTCTCATGTCCGAACAATTCACTTTCCAGAAGTTCACCAGGGATAGCACCGCAATTGATGACGACCATGGGGCCGTTACTTCTTGAACTATTTTTATGAATGGCTTTTGCTATTAATTCCTTACCTGTACCGCTTTCCCCCGTAATCAACACGGAAGAATCAGATTTTGATACCTTTCTTACCGTACCAAGAACTTTCATCAGCCCTTTACTGACACCGGCTATCCCTACCCGGTCAAACTCTTTTTTCTTGAATTCCGGATCACGGACTATTTCAGGGTCATTTTTTGCAGCAGTTGTCGGGACAATCATTATTTTAAAATCTTATCGAGTTTGTCTGAAATTGCTTCTGCTGTAAACGGTTTGACAACATAATTTGAAACGCCTGCCTGAACAGCTTCTATAACATTTTGTTTTTGAGCTTCAGCCGTAACCATCAAAAAAGGAGTGCTTTTATACGTATCACTTGCCCGGACTTTTTTTAGAAGCTCAAGACCCGTCATTTTAGGCATATTCCAATCTGATATAATCAGATCTATCCCCTGGCCTTCCAATACATCCCAGGCAGTTGTACCATCATCAGCTTCCACAAGATTCTTAAAACCAAGCTGTTTTAAAATATTCTTAAGAATACGGCGCATGGTAGCAAAATCGTCAACAATCAAAATTTTGATGGATGTATCCATTGCCACATTTTCCTCCTTCTTTGTATTAAACAGCCTTTCTATCTTTCAAAGCAGACCTCAATTGTAAATTTTCCATTGTTGGTCTCAAATGGAATAGCAATCTTTGGGCCATTGGTAAAGTGAATGATGCTATGACCTCTTCCGGTAACAACCGAAGGGATGGCAGCTTTAAGTACTCTTCCCATCTCTCCGAGTTCCCGTCTTGCCTGACCTGAAATCATATTTGTCAGTTCTCCTACCGCATCCGTAATTTCACTGTTCAGTTCCGTCATGGTTTCACCAAACATATTAGACACTATGGCTAAAATGCATTTTTCTTCAAAAGTTACGGCTATTGTTCCATTGGCAACCCCGGTAAGTCCTAAAATCCCAGACACATCCCCAATAGCAACATCATCTTTTTTAAGGTAGGGCTTACCGGCATCCACCGTCATAAAAGCCATGGTTTCTAAAACATTAATCGTTGCATTGATAAAAGGATTTACAAGTTTAACATCCATAAAATATATCTTTTAATAATTCAGCTTTAAATTGACGCTCATGCTTGAGCATCAACACGATTATAGTTTACAATATTTTTAAGATGAGAATAGGAGTCTACATCCATTGAATCAAACCCTATTCCCAAGCCATTATCACTGTCCCTGACAACCGTACCCTTCATCAGTAATTCAATTTTTTCTTTTGTGCCGGTAAGACAAACCTTGATGGAACATTTTGTTCCACAGGGAAATCTATCTTGTGTGCTGACAAATATCCCTTTAAGGCTTAAATCTCTGGAGCTTCCTACTAAATTAATTTGTCTTCCATCTGCTTCAAGCAATATCTGGATTGCCGTTTTAAACCCAACTCTGGAATGCTTGCGTCTTTCATCATTATTGGAGACAGCCATGGTGAATTTACTCCATGTTTTTTCTTTTCATGCAGTTAATTTTTAAAATAAAATAACACATTTTAAACTAACGCTCAAGCGATTAAAAATCATCCAGCAACTCCTGATCCGCTACTTCTAAGAACGCTTTTACGGCTTCAGGATCAAATTGTGTACCGGAATTTTCCTCTATGATATCAATGACCTTACTTTTCTCCATCTTTTTTCTATATGCCCTGTCCGAAGCCATGGCATCAAATGAATCGGCAACACATAAAATCCTTGCAAGCTTAGGGATTTCATCTTCTTTTATTCCATCCGGGTAGCCTTTACCATCAAACCGTTCATGGTGATGCCGGATAATTTTCATTTCCTGATCCCAGAGTCCCAGCTTGCTGATGATATCCGCACCAATCACAGGATGTTCTTTAATCTTTTCATATTCTTCATCTGTCAATCGGCCCGGTTTCAGGAGGATATCATCCCTGATGCCTATTTTTCCAATATCATGAAGGCTCCCGGCAAAACTGATAATATCGAGTTCTTCTTCTGTGCAACCCATTTGCCTGGCGATCATATGTCCATATTTTGCAACTCTTGTTGAATGTTTTCTTGTATACAGATCCCTTACCTCGAGTGCAGTTACAAATGCATAGAGTGTTGAAAAAAGGTTATCATAGATATTTTCATATAAAGCGATATTTTCAATGGCAGCGGCCGCCTTCTGGGTAATAAAATTCATATAATAAATATCTTTTTCATCAAAGAGCTTATCTTTTTGAAACGAGAATGCACTGGCAACACCAAAAATCTTGTCCCGGATTTTCAACGGTACAACCATTAACGAATGAACCACATCATCAAGATGCTTGTTTTTTCCAGATCCTGAAATCAGGCAGGGATTGTGATCTGAACTCAAGACATCAAGAATAAATTGACTGGCAGTGTTTGAAAGATCTCTTCCGAATGATGAACGAACCTTCTCATCTTCAATACCACAATCAGAACTTGCCATAAGCACCAGGGATTTGTCCTGATCAGAATAGATATGGAAAAAAACTTTATCCGCCTTTAATTCTTCCACCCCTAAATCAACGACTTTATTAAAAATACCATAACTTGAATCTGTTGTAGAGAAATCTTCCATCACCCGATTCAATGTATTGACTTCCTCAACTCTTTCCAGCAATTCACGATTCAGTTTTTTTAAGCGTTCCTGGCGCTCTACCTCTTCTTTTAAAATCAGATTCTCAACAAAAAGCTCACGTTCCCTTAAAATCCTTTTGAGCGTCAGCTCCATCTGTTCAAGATTAACAGGTTTGATCAGATAATCGACAACCCCGTTTTTCAATGTCTGTATAGAATTTTCCAGTGAAGGATACCCTGTCATTATAACGACCGGCAGGGTACTTTCTATCTGCCTGATCTTTTCAGCCAGCTTTAAGCCATCCATCTGCGGCATATTAATATCGGTAAATACGCAACCGATTGTTACCCTGTTCAAGACTTCAAGAGCTTCAATCCCATTGCCTGCCGTATAAACCTCATACCCTTTTCGCTGGAAATACCCTTCCGTCACATCAAGGATACCTTCCTCATCATCAACCACAAGAATTTTAATTGGGTTATCTCTCATCTTTGCTAACATCAACCTTCTTTACTGTATATAATTGTTGTCTGCTAAATG
>QMMT01000006.1 GCA_003647385.1 Deltaproteobacteria bacterium | reverse complement strand
GCTGCGGGTATATCAGCCTGGGCAGCGGGTGTGCTCTCTATGTCCCCTGGACAAAAAAACAAAAAAACAAACTGCTCTACCCGGCCCGGCATGTCAGGGCAACGGACTCCTACTGGATCAACAGGGAAACAGCAAAAAAAATGGTTGAATGGATAGAAAAAAACGGGTTTGATCTGCCTGCCGATCATCTGATTGACAAAATCAACGCTGACCTGAAAATTCCCATTCTCTGCCTGGAACCGACCATTGTTAACCAGGGCTCCCATACCGGCCTGTTTCCGTCCAGTATCCAGGACCTGGAAAGGGGAACATTTATAGATTACCTGGGATGGCGGATGAAAATTATCAGAAGAAAGTATCTATACCCGCTAATGGGCATTGATTTGAGGAAAAATGATTGATTTTAAAGTGATTAAAACGGGGATCTCAAAAATTGATCCCCTCAGCCTTGTTAGAAGTTTAATTATTCTTGAAGTTGTTGTCCTGCTTTTTTCAACAGCTGCCGCAGTGATTGTTGAAATTCTCGTTTTCCTGTGTTTTATAAGTTCAAGAAAGCTTCACCATAGAATTTTTTCAGAGATTAAGCAGCCCATGGTTGTGATGGCACTGGTATTATATGTTATGGTCTGCATGGGCGTTCTTTACAGTGTTGCACCGTTTTCAGAAAGCATGGATATGTGGGGAAGCTGGCGCAAATTATTATTGGTGCCCCTGGTAGCAAGCGTATACACGGATCTCCAGTGGAAACAGCGATTGGTTTTTATTTTGATAGGTATTATTACCTTGTCTGCTGTGGTATCCTTTGCCGGCTATATCTTTAATTTTACCATATACTACAAACTCCCTGTGGCCATTGTTGTGGATAACCGTGCAACCCAGGGAATGCTCTTTTCCGTTGCCATGTTTGCATGCCTTGTTGTGTTACGGTTTCCCATGTCGCAGAATTCTGCTCCGGGCTGGCTGCTGAAATTGTCAGCTGTTATCCTGGCACTGAATATCCTTTTTGTGACACCCGGCAAAAGCGGATACCTGGCCTTTGTTGTCTTGATCATGGTGTTTATTTTTTTTGGGGTTCAAAAAAAAATAAGGATAATAATGCTGCTACTTGTACCCTTGGTGGTCCTTGCTCTGCTTTTGGCATCTCCGGTTGCAAAAAACAGGATTTTTGAAGGAATAGATGAATTTCAAAACTATGAGCAGTCTTCTCAACTTACTTCCACGGGTATTCGCGTTGTTATGTGGAAAAATACGATTCAATTATTAAAACGCTTTGAACATCCTGTTTTCGGCTATGGTACCAGTGGGTTTGAAACAGCTTATAAACAACAGGTGGAAGGGCAGAAGGGATGGCAGGGACAGCCTGTGGGTGACCCCCATAATCAGTATTTGAGAATTTTGGTTGAATACGGTTTAGTCGGACTGATACTCTTCTTATTATTTATCTTTTCCTTTTTCAGGCAGGGTATTAAAGGGCCTTTTTATATCATGGGCATCGGGGTAGTGCTTGCCTGGTGTGCAACCAGTATGTTCAGTGCGCATTTTACAACCTTTATTGAAGGAAGATTTCTGATGATCTGGTGCGGCGCTCTGCTGTCCCTCAGTACATCACAAAAACAAGCTGAGTATACGGCCCAGTGATCAAATGCAAAAGACATGAATGGTAAAATCCATGAAAATAGCTTTTCTGGTAAAACGGTTTACCCGGTCCGGGGGTAAGGAACGATATGTAGTGGAGCTTGCCATGGCTTTAAAGCGGCAGGGTCACAGCATCCACGTATATGCCTACAAATGTGATCACACCCTTTTAAAGGAGATTACATTCCATCGGGTTCCCCTTTTCTTTACTTTTTCAAGTATTCTCAATACTCTTTCCTTTATAAAGGAAACCAAAAAAAAGGTTCCCAAACAGGAGTATGATATCATCCATTCCCATGAACGGAACTATACTCAAGAAATTATAACACTGCACAGCCTTACCTATTGTGAAGGTTTGGAAAAGTACTCTTTTCTTAGAAAGATAGATCAGAAATATTTTAGCTTGAGGAGCCTTCTTTATCTCTGGCTTGAAAAACGGCAGATGAAATCGCCCTGGTTGATTTCTGTTTCGCAGGAAGTGTCAAGGGATGTGGAAAAATATTATGGCAGGTCAGACAATATTGTTATAATACCCCCTGGTGTCAATACGGACCAGTTTAACCCGGTCAGCACTAACAAGCTCAGGGATCAGGCCAGGAAAGAAAATAATTTAAACAAAAATGAGCTTGCCGTGCTGTTTGTCGGCTCGGCTTTCCAGCGTAAAGGGCTGGAAAGGCTCCTGCCTGAAATCAAAGGGGATACGCGGCTGTTTGTTGTGGGCAAAGGCGACAAACTTGTCAAATACAAACGGCTCATCAAGGCGTACGGCCTTGAAAAAAAAGTAGTTCTTACGGGAATGGTAAAGGATGTAAAACAATACTATGCATTGGCCGATATTGTAGTGCTGCCGTCACGCTCTGAAGCGTTTGGCATGAGTATCCTCGAGGGGATGGCCTGCGGACTGCCTGTGATTGTAACCAAAAATTGCGGTGTGGCAGATCTTATTGAACATAATAAAAATGGGCTGATAATGAAAGAAGATTCAGATCTTGGTAATTATCTGCATCTTTTGCGTTCAAAAAAAGAACGGCTGCGTATTGGCATACATGCCGGAACAACAGCCAAAGCCTATAGCTGGAAAAGAGTTGGGATATCCCATGAGGCATTTTACAGGCAAATATTGTCTTGCAAATCATCCGTATGATTGTTACCGGAGCCTGTATGTCATGGGAGTGTAATGGGGGGGGACAATGAGGGACGAATATTGTAAAAAAAAATTTTCAATCTTTATAAAATGTAAAAATCAGTTCATGTCTGACAATATGCTGAAACTTTTGAATAACCCTGATCAATTTCTGGACAGAGACAACACATATATTATTCAAAATAATTTTAAAAGCAAACTGGGCATTGTCCGGCTGGACCATAGAAAAATAGTAATCAAACGCCATAATTACAAATCCGGCTGGCATCGATTCAGAAGATACTTCAGACCGACACGCGCCAGCAGAAACTGGTATTTTTCAAAAATTTTACTGGCCAATAACATATGGGTGCCCGCCCCTGTGGCTTATGTTGAAACACGGATTGGTTTTTTGCGCGGCATGTCCTATTTTATATACGAGTATGTTGACGGTATGACAGGCGAAGAATATTTTAAAAAAAATGTCGATTCTCATTCCAGAACAGAACATGCAATGGATTTGGTGATAAACCTGATGAATCAAACAAAGAATCTTCATTTGATTCATGGGGATATAAGAATGTCAAATCTGATTTTTAAAAATAATAAAATCTGTCTGCTGGATCTGGACGATATCAAACCCGTAACCTGGTACCAGGTGAACCGTGTTAAAACCAGGGATATCCGTGGCTTGAAAAAGGATATCGGTTATAATATTCCCTCAGCTCTTCAGGACCGCTTCCTTAAACGCCTGGAGTCTCTTTAACATGAAAATTCTCATCATCAAACTAAGCGCCATAGGGGATGTCATTCATACCCTTCCCGCCTTGAACTCTTTGCGCAAATTTTATCCTGATGCCCATATAACATGGATTGTGGAAGAAGCGGCATTCCCACTTATCAGGGGCCATAATGCCCTTAACCGCATCATTTTGTCCAAAAGAAAAAAATGGATAAAAGAGCTGCTTGATCCTCTGGCAAGAAAAAGAGCATTAAAAGAGATTTATAATTTTATCAAAGATATCAGGGATACCCGCTATGATATTGTCATAGATTTTCACCAGCTTTTAAAAAGCGGCCTCCTTGTCTGGCTTGCCAGGGGAGATCGAAAAATAGGCTTTGACAGGGGTATGCCGCATATGGAAGAGAGCCAGATTTTTTTAAATGAAAAAATTCCCCCTGTGAGCATGGAAATCCATGCTCTTAAAAGAAATCTTATGCTCCTTGAAGCTGTGGGTGTACCCACCGCAAATATTGAATACCAGATCTCAATAGACAAAAACGATGAAGACAGTGCCATGACCCTTGTTCTGGAAAACGGTATTAAAGACGGTTTTGTGGTATTGAATCCTGTTGCCAAATGGGACTTCAAATTATGGCAAAATTATAAATGGGCCAGGCTTGCAGACACTTTAATTAAAGATCACGATATCCCCGTGATATTCACAGGAAGCCCGGATGATTATTTTCTTATTGAAGAAATTTGTGAAATGATGGAAGAAAAGGCTGCCAATTTTGCCGGTAAAACAAGCCTGAAAAACCTTGCCGCCCTGTACAGCATGGCAAAAACTATCATCACAACAGATACGGGTCCAATGCACCTTGCCGCAGCCATTAAAACACCGGTCATAGCTCTTTTCGGACCGACTGCTCCATGGAGAACCGGCCCCTATGGTTTGATACATAAAGTTATCAGGAAAAGCATGGCATGCAGCCCTTGTTTTAAACGCATCTGCCCCTATGGTCATAACAATTGCATGAAATCAATCAGCGTGGATGATGTCCGGATTTCGCTGGTAAAATCCACCAGGATTTAGATCACCACCTGTTTTTCAAAAAAAAATCACACCTCTCCATAACCATATCAACACTGATTTTATCATGCATTGATGGTCTGTCGGGCAAATATCCTTCATACAGGGACTGCACGGAACCGGAACCCTGACCATGACACTGTTTTCATTTGACGCAGATGTGGCAATATAATCCGTGGAGCCGATCACGGCCACCTGGTTGATATTTAAAGCAGCGGCTGCATGCATGAGCCCTGAATCATTAGTGATAAACAAAGAACATTTTTCTATGAGCGCAAACGCCTGGCCAAGGCTTGTTGTACCGGCGATATTGATACAGTTTCCTTTGGATAATCCGGCAATATAGTCCCCTAGTTCTTTATCCTGCGGACCCCCGAAAATCAATATTTTAACTTTGAATTTTTGAGCCAGATTTTTACAAACCCGGGCAAATCTCCGGGGAAACCATCGTTTGGCTGTTCCCCCTGTTGCCCCGGGGTTAATGCCGATGACAGGTTCGGATAAATCAAATTTTCTCTGCTCCAGAAAATAATTTGCAAACTCCCGGTCAGGTTCACAAAGAAACAGATCCAGCTTTCTGCCGGCATCCACCAGGGAAGCACCCTTTAGAATACCGATATAATAATCAATTAAATGCCCTTTTTTCAACGCTGGATCTAGCTTTATACTCCTATTCAGCAAAAACCCTCTTGCATCAGTATTGTAACCCACCCGTTCTTTTATACCGGCCAAAAAAGAAAGCAGGCCTGCTTCAAAAGCATTTTGCATCAATATGGCCAGATCAAATTTACATTCTCTTAAATCCCTGGCAAGCCTTAGCGTTCCAAATCCTTTTTTGTGGCGGTTATTACTGTCATAAACCAGAATATCATCAATATACGGATTGTTTTCATATACAGGAATCACCCAGGGCTTTGCCAGGACTGTAATTCTTGCTTTCGGAAAATTTTTTCTAACAGCCCTAATAACCGGAGTGGTCATTATGGCATCACCCACCCAGTTGGCTGCCCGTATCATGATTTTAGCCCGGGGCGCGTCGTTAAGTTTGATAAATCCCATATGAAAATTAATTTGCCTTGATTAATTGCTGTTAAGGATGCAGTAAGGTTTGGTTTTCCATCTTCGATGAACCCAGAAATATTGTTCAGGGCATTGTCTCACCATTGACTCTATGGCCGACACATAATTTTGGGTATTGTTTTCAATATCTTTGATGGGGTCGCCTGTAACCTGCAAAGGAACTTCCGGTAAAAACTCCATGATATACTGTTCATTCTTTTTCATAATAAACAAGGGTATAACTGGTGATTCTGTTCTTAAAACAAGTTTTGCAAAGCCACTATTCGTACATGCAGGTCTCCCAAAATAATCAACAAATGGTCCTTGATACCAGTCAACATTCTGATCCAAAAGGGTTCCCACAACCCCACCCTTTCTTAAAATTACATCAATTTTTTTCGAAGCCCCCCTTAAAGGAATCATTTTTGTTCCAAATCGTTGCCTTTGTTCAAGCATCAATCTTTCCAGGGGGTTGAAATCAAACTTTCGATAGACGCCATAAGGAGTTTCAACTGCCAACGCAAGTGCTGCACCGCCAAGCTCAAAATTCCCCATATGGCAAGTTAACACAATAACACCACAACCTTTTTTTTGAGCATTTTTTATATGCCTGACACCTTTAAACACAAAATATTTTAATAATTGATCTTTAGATTTTCGATAGGACCAGATAACCTCAAAAAGAATACTTGCAATATTCTTAAAAACATTCTTTATAAATCTTTGAGTCTGGACCGAAGAGAACTTTCCAGGATAGGCAAAATTAATATTTTCGAAAACAACATTCCTGTGGCGCTTATCTATAGTATACCAGACAAGTCCAAAGAGATCTGAAAAAAACTTTAAAAATTCCCTTGGAAGCATTGACAATAAAGTTATTATCAGCTTCAATAATTTATATATTCTGTCATCATTCATTGCTTTTTCAACTTTGAATTTAGCAGGGATTCAAACCTTTGAGGATCTTCAAACTCTATTTGAATACCCATTACAATTAAATCCAACACCCATTTTATATTCCGGTCAAACTTTGCCCAATCCTTTTCAGTTGTTAAAATAACATCTGCGCAAACCTTTTGTACCGCATTGTTTATCAATACGATGTCAGACTCTTTATACCTGTAATGATCTTTGAATTCAAGATGCTCCAGGACATTAACACCCAATTCTTTCATTGAAAAATAAAAAGATCTATTATTCGCAATTCCTGAAAAAAGAACTGCCTTTTTCCCTTTTAAACCGGAAACATCGACCATACTTTCTTTTGACCCTGCATTGATCTGTTTAAAAACAAACGGCCTGTGAAATGTTTTAAACCAGGGGCAATCAGGGTAATGCAGCAGCACTTCCTCAAGTCTTTCAGTATTTTCATCTTTGTCGGGACTTCTTGTAAAAATGAGGACATCTGCCCTTTGCGCTGAAGCTTGAGGGGTTTCTCTCAATCGGCCGGCTGGAAGAAACCGCTTGTTGCCCAGAGGATTTGAATAATCCAGGAGCAGAAAATCAAGATCTCTTTTAAGTTTTAGATGTTGGAATCCGTCATCAAGGACAATCACATCAGGTTTGAATGCATCAATTGCTTTTATGCCGGCCGTAAACCGGTCTTTACCAACCACCACAGGGAAGGCTCTTCTTTTGGCCATCATATATGGCTCATCACCTGACTCTTTGGCCTTTAAAAAAATCTGATCACCATTGGAAACAATCACTGAATGATCTTTATATTTGCCCCTGTAACCACGGCTTACGACAACCGGTCGTTTTCCCATTTTTTTTAAAAGCCCGGCTACATAAATGGCCATGGGTGTTTTTCCCGCTCCCCCGACAACAATATTTCCAATTGAAATAACAAAACAAGGCAATGTTTTTTGCTTCAAAATCTTTTTTTTATATAACCAGAGCCTGAACCACACACCCAAACCATAACCAGATGAAATTGCTATCAAAAACCATTCAAAAGAAAACACCCTGGGCTTAAAATGGCTGCCTGAAATATGTGTAAGCCTTTCTTCTAATTTATTTAAATACTTTTCAAACAATATTAAGGCGCTCCAAATTTTTAATAATTCTTTGCACAGCACCGCAATTTCCTGAAAAGACTTCAAAACTCCGAGTGCCCATATGCTGCCGTACCTGCCTGCTTCCCAATATGGTTTCAAGTTCTTTTATCAATTTTTGTTCAGATTCCACCTTTTTGGCACCCCCATGATCCAGAAGCATGCTTGAAATCAACAGGAAATCCGACATATCAGACCCGAAAAGGACAGGCTTTGAAAAGGCCGCCGGTTCCAAAGGGTTATGTCCCCCCTGCCTGACCATTGATCCCCCGATAAATGCCACATCGCAAATAGCATACAGTCGGGAGAGTTCTCCCATTTTATCCACCAGGACAATATCAGGATTTGCATTGGATATATCCATCGTTGACCAAAAGGCCGCATGAACATCTTTAGACAAAAAATATGATTGTATTGACGGACATCTTTTAGGGTCCCTTGGAGCAAGGATCATTAAAAACCCAGGAAAACGCTTCTTCACCTTTTTATATACCCTGCAAAGAATTTTTTCTTCTCCTTCATGGGTGGAACCTGCAACAAAAACCTGTATTCCCTCCTGAACACCAAACTGATCTTTCATATCCTCAATGCCCCCTTTGTCCAAATCTTCTCGGGGCTGGTCAAACTTGATATTTCCAACAACCATTATTTTACCCGTATCAATCCCTAAACGCTGGAATCGTTTTTTGTCCAAAGGAGTTTGTGCCATGATCATAGTTAAAGAAGAAAAAAACATTGAAGAAAAATTTTTAAAAAACAGATATCCTTTTAAAGACCGTTTTGAGAGCCGGGCATTAATTAATACCACTGGAACTTTACTTTTCTTCATTTCATATAAAAAATTGGGCCACAAATCTGTTTCAATAAGTACTACCGCATCCGGTTCTATCTGCCGGCTTATTTTTTTAACACAACAGCCCAGATCAAACGGAAAATATCCCAATTGATCAAGCAGCCGGATCTTTCCTTTTAACAATACTTCTTTTAGAAGCAATTGCTCTGCCATATCATACCCGGTTTTAGTTGAGGCTGTAAAAACAATATCCAAGTCTTTATGTTGCCCTTTTAATGTTCGGACAAAGGGTACGGCGGAAATGACTTCTCCTACGGAAAGAGCGTGTATCCAAATTCTTTTTTTTCCAGGTTGTTTGGGGACAAAACACGTCTTGATCCCAAATCTTGGAAGCAAATTCGCCCTTCTCTTTTCCGAAAAAAAATAAACAAAAGGCAAAAACGGCAGAACAATGATAAATAAGATATTCGTTAGTGTTTTATAAAGGAAAATCATCCGAATTGCTTTTTAAAACGTTTAATATTATTCTGTATTGGCTAAATACAGGACCCCAAAACATAAGAAAACCAAATTGGCTGCCCAGGCACTGATGATGGGTGGTAAAACTGTTCCATATCCAAGAGACAGGCAGAATCCATATGTGACCCAATACATGAATGCGATCACAACACCGATGGCAATGGCCAAAGGGATATTTTCTTTTGCAAAAGATCTCATGCCTGTGGCAGCACCTGTCAAAACCATAATGATACAGATAAAAGGGAATGCAATTTTTCCATTCAAATCCACTTTATAGGTGGTTGCATCATATCCCTCATATTCAACCTTGCTGACATATTTTTTCAATTCAAAATAACTCATTTCTTCAGATTTTTTTGAAATCTCTCCAAGGTCTTCAGGATTAATTGCCAGGGTAACCGTTTTTTTGTCAAATGATTTCACATCATACTCCATTGAATCTTTGTCATGGGTCTGTTCGATGATATTTTCAAACACCCATTTGCCTTGTTTAAAGAATCCTTTTTCTGCATCGATTCTTGATTCAAGACTGAAATTCTTATCCACTGTTGCCACGGTGATGCCGGCAACAGACTTTTGAGCCGGATCGAAAAAATTAATATGAACCAGTCTGTTTTCAGACTTTATCCATATGTCTTTTCTTGCAGAAAAAATATTGTGTCTTTTTTTTATAACATTGTATTTTATATAATTAGACCTTGCCATGGAAATCGGAATAATAGTTTCTCCTAGAAAAAACATGGATATGGCAAGAATCACTCCAACCAAAATGGCAGGTTTTATTAAAAAATAAATACTGATACCGCTGGACTTAATGGCTAGAAGCTCATTGTTTCTGTTCATCAGACCAAAAACTGTGATCGTTGCAAGCAAAATACTTGCCGGGGTCAGTTGCACAAACATGAAAGGGATTTTTAAAAGAACATATCCCAAGGCACCCAAAAGGGAAATATCAGAATTTAAAAATCTCTCCATTCTGGAAAGGTAATCGATAAACACAAACAGAACCAGGATCAGCAACTGAATGATGAAAAAAAATTTACAAAATTCCTTTAACCAGTATTTATGCAGACATGACATATTTTATATTTTTCCTGCAAACCGTTTTTTTACAGCCGCAGCAGTCTTTTTGACAAATACAGGAAACTGAACTGGTTTTTCCTTTGCATTCCTCACAAGAAAAAAAACACCTACTCCCCCCATGATAACATTTGGCAGCCACATACCGAGAACCGGAGGGTAGTCTCCCGTTTCTCCTGCTGACCATCCGAAAGCCAGAAGAAAATAATAGAGTAGTAAAAAAAAAATTCCAAAACCAAACCCTGAAGATCGCCTCAAGGAGGCTGACTGAACCCCTAATGGAAAAGCAAGGAGGCCTAAGGAAAGGCAGGCAAAAGGAACTGAAAACTTTTCATGCAATTCCATCAAAGCCTCACTTAAGCGGGCTTTATCCTTAATTCCCGATCTTATTAATCCTATCAAATCAAACAGGCTTATCTCATCCAGGTCCTTTGATATTTTCTTATTTCTTTTATTCATACCGGCAAGATCAATATTAATATCATAATTGCCAAATTGAATATTATTCACAGAACCTTCATCCATATCCACCTGATTGATCACCCCATTATAAAGTCTTATGGTATAGACCTGCTCATCTTCAAGCCGAATCAATTTTCCCGAAGGGGCAATCGAAATACTGACCACCCCTTTTGTTCTCCTGTCTTCTATAAAGACATCTTTTAACGTTTTTGTTTTCATATCCACATGGGAAACATAAATCATGACATCTTCCAATTCGAAATTAAATTGCCTCTCACGCAGCGCCGCATCAATACTTGATCTGGCAAGCTCAATACTTTTTTTTTTAATGGACAGTTTCCCCCAGGATACCCCAAAAACAGTCACCCACATGGTCAAAAGGAAACCTGAAAAACAAAAAATTAACACCGGCGGTAATAATTTATAGAGTGATACTCCAGCACCTTTTAAAGCAACAATCTCATTCTCTTGAGACATACGCATAAACGTCAGAAGAATCGCAATCATGACAGACATGGGAAGGGTGAATTCTAAAAACCGTGGAAGGGTGTAAACAAGCATTAAAGCAACCGATGATATATCAGCATTATAGTTCACAACCATATTGGTAATTTCCGGTATCCGCGTCATCAGAAAAACAAATGTCAGAAAAAATAGACTGATGATAAACGGAGACAAAAGCTCTCTGAAAATATATCTGTTTATAATGTTAAAAGCTTTCATTTTTAGAAAAACTATAAGTTAGCGGGCAAATAGTCAAGATTTGATAAAAAAGATTGGGTTTTCATTCCTTAATCTTCATGATAATACTTTGTTTATGAAATGTGTAATAATAGCCAATGGTGATGTGGAATACACCAATGATATTATAAGCATCATCAGGGATGCCCAGCTGATTATCAGTGCAGACGGCGGTGCCAGACACTTGAGAGCTTTAAATATTTTACCCCATGTAATGATTGGTGATTTTGACTCTATCTTACCTGCTGACAAACTTTTCTTTAAAAAAAAGAAAGTAGAAATGCTGATCTTTTCCTCAAAAAAAGACCATACTGATTCTGAAATTTGTGTATCCTGGGCAATTGATAACAAGGCTACAGATATCACTTTGTTAGGTGTTACCGGTACAAGACTGGATCATACCCTGGCCAATATTTTTCTTTTAAAAGAACTTGCCCGAGAAAATATCCCGGCCAGAATCATCAATAAGAACAATGAAATTCATATCATTACAGACCATATAGAACTCAACGGACAGCCCAAGGATCTTTTATCCATTATTCCAGTCACACAAAAAGTAACAGGGATCACGCTTAAGGGACTTGAATATCCCCTGGTGAATGCAGACATAAAAATGGGATCTTCTATTGGTATCAGCAATACATTTAAAGGAACTTTAGCTACCATTTCTATCAAAAAAGGGATTTTAATCGTCATAAAATCAAAAGATTAATCTGATTTTTCTTTTGGTTCCTATTTCCCTTCTTCTTTTTCCCCTTCCTCGGGAACAGCTTCTTCTGTCAGGGTATGTTCTATGAGAAATTCTTCTACCTTATCAATCTCAGTTGCGACAATGACATGTTCAATTGTAATTTCTTTAATAAATCCTTCCATATAAGGATTTAAGACATCAACCAGTTTTTTGCTCTGCTTTTTAAGGTCCTCAAAATCTTTTACATCATTAAAAACAAGTGAGCTTAAAAAAATAATGGCAGCCTCATGGGCTTTGGGATGAATTAGAGGGATTTCCTGGTCAGGCATCAGTTCTTTAAAAACCAGATTCATATTTAAACACAAATACCGGTCTTTATCATTTGACCTGTTTTTATTTAAATTAACAGCAACAGGCCCCATGGGTACAATGGGTGCCAGATCAACCTCAACTTCTGCTTTTTTCTTAGCTTTTGTCTTCTTCCAGACAACGATGTGCCCGGATTCTTCTCTAAGCTGCATTGTCGTGTCATTTAACTCAACAATATCAAAAAAAGTGGTGGCTGTAGGTTCCCAAATTTCTTCAACATTCGATTCTGCAACAGTGAAAATCATTTGACCATTTTCAATATGCCATGTTCCTTTTGCTGTCCCTTTGGCTTTGACAATTTTTGAGGTCACGTCTGCAATTCTGACTGAGGAATTCCATTCTCCCTTCGGATTAGTAATCAAAAGGATATAGGCCCTGTTTCTCATCTGCATCCAATTTCCGACAGCTGTTTCATTCTGGGATTTTTCTTTTCCGCCGCAACCGAAAATAGTAACTAAAAATGAAATACCAATCAAAAATAAAATGGAATAAATAGTAACTCTTTTCATGATGGAATCCTGACAAATTGGGTTCAAAACACTTGACTAACGCTACCATGATGAAGAATCATGGTCAACCCAAGCCTTGATCTTTATTCATATTGCTATAGTCTCTCATTCGGGAGAAAAAGAGCATAACTTTAATGATAAGAAATGGTCCTGCCCATATTTACCGTTACACGTGAATCAAAAAGCGCATGAAACGCTATTGGTGTGGGACTGTAAAGACCGATCTAAAAAAAACTATTGAATAGTTAAAACATTGATCTTATTAAAAGAGAAGATGTCCAAAGGAAGTGGACACCTTCTCTTTTAAAAAAAACTAAAATTATTAATCTCCGCAGGAACCACCGGAACCGCAACTTCCGCAACCGGATCCGCTACCCAGATCTACATTGGAGTCAAGATGGAATCCCATTCCGGTAAAATCGATTTTAATAGTTTCGGCTTGTCCCATAAAATCTTTATCAACAACAAATTTAAGTCCTTTAACATTAAACGAATCATCTGTATCTTTTGCCTCATCCAGAGCCATGGCCAGTGAAGGGCCGCCTCAGCCACCGGAATTGAGAAAAATTCTAATGGGGGTGGGTTCTTTGCCCTGAAAATAGTCTTCGATCTGCGATTTTGCAGGATCTGTCAACTCAATCATTGTAAAACTCTCCTTATTTATTTATTTATTTTTCAGACGTTTTCTGGTCTGAATAGTCTCATTCTAATCATACACTTATTGCATGTCAATGTTATGATATTTGTTTTCCTTTAATTTTTCTTATTTTATTCATAGTTAAACACACTGTACAAATGATTGCAGAGACTGTAATATATGCAGTGATCTTTTTTTAAGAACAGCTGAAAAACAACCCGTAAAAATTAAAAACGATAAGGACTATTTATGAAAATACTTGTAACCGGGGGTGCCGGGTATATAGGAAGCCACACCTGTATTGAGCTTTTAAATGAAAACTATGATGTGGTTGTTTTAGATAATCTCTCCAACAGTTCTGAAGAATCTCTAAAACGAGTCAAAAGTATTACCGGCAAACACCTTGAATTTTATAAAGCGGATCTCCTTGACAAAGAACAGGTTACCGCTATTTTTTTGAACCATAAAATAGATGCGGTCATTCATTTTGCAGGATTAAAGGCCGTGGGTGAGTCTGTGACGATCCCGTTGAAATACTTTCATAACAATATTACAGGTACATTAAATCTTCTTGAGGTCATGAATGACTTTAATGTAAAAAATATTGTCTTTTCTTCTTCTGCAACCGTTTACGGTGATCCTTCATCGCTGCCTATAAAAGAAAATTTTCCTTTGTCGGCAACCAATCCCTATGGCCGGACAAAACTGATGATAGAAGAAATACTGCAGGATATTTACCGGTCCGACAAAAACTGGAATATTGCTTTATTAAGATATTTCAATCCTGTCGGTGCGCATGAAAGTGGTAAAATCGGAGAAGACCCATTTGGAATCCCTAATAATCTTGTGCCGTATATTTCCCAGGTAGCCGTGGGGGTTTTACCCCGGGTCAGTGTGTATGGAGATGACTATGACACCCCGGACGGGACCGGTGTCAGAGACTACATTCATGTGGTTGACCTGGCACTGGGTCACATTAAAACTCTGCCAAAACTGTTTACCAGCCCTGGTGTTGTGATTTACAATCTTGGAACGGGTTTTGGCTATTCCGTCCTTGAAATGATTAAAGGATTTGAAGCGGCCAGTGACAAAAAAATCCCTTATAAAGTTTGTGAGCGAAGACCGGGTGATATCGCAGCCTGTTGGGCAGACCCTGTCAAGGCAAAAGAGGAACTTTTCTGGGAGGCAGATAAAACACTTATCGATATGTGCAGGGATACATGGAAATGGCAGAAAAATAACCCCAATGGATACAGGGAAAGTTAACGGGAATAATAACCATGGATGAATATCTTCCAAGCCTGAAAGAAAATATAAAAACAGGGAAAATCAATCAGGCTAAAATACTGTTGGAGCAAATTGGCTCAAAGCCAACACACGAAAAGCAGGAAATACTTCAAATATTAGCGCTTGCGCCTAATAAAACAGCGTTTGAGCTTTTATCCTTTTTAACGGACAAAAAGCACAAAGATCCGGAAATTCATGACCGGTTGATCCAGCTTATTACCGATCGAGCACATCTTAGCTTTAATTTTACTTTGATTTTATTTGATAATGCAGGCACGCAAACCATCACCCGTGCTACTCCCTTGTTGAGACACATTCTATCCAATGGAACCAATAAAGACCTTTTAAATAAAACCATCAGAACTGCAGGAAAAATTAAAATTGGAAGCCTGACTGATGATATTGCAGAATTTATCTTTTACGATGATGTTACTCTAAAGGCCGAGGCTGTCAAAGCTCTTGAACGGATAGGCACGTCCCGTGCCTGTGAAAAACTGGAACAGGCATCAAAAACTGCAAAATGTGACCAGAATATTTTAGATACCATTCAGGTTCTCAAAACTAAAGATACGGCTGAAAAGGTCCTTCTTAACAAACAGGTTGTTGACACAGATCAATATAAAACCGCACTTGTACAGCTTTCATCCGCTGATGCTATAAAAAGGTTTGAAGCATTTGCCAAATTTTCTAAAAAGGGATCAATTATATCTTCCGGGCTTTCAAAATATCTGAAAACTGAAAACCATGATCAAAATAATGAGCAGCACCATGATCTGGTGATTAATATTTTACGCCTGATTGAAAGAACCATTCCAGTCGAAACGGTGAATGATCTTTTTACCATTATTAGTCAAAAAAAAATTGCGCCTACGATAAAGTTTGCAGCATACAATGCCCTTGAAGCTTTCCCAAAACTTGAATCTGCGGCATCGATTGTTCAGGGACTTTCGGAGTCTGCCATGTTTGTTCGCCTTTCAGCCATAAAAGCCCTGGATAAAAACCTGTCTGACTTTGTTTGTGCCGAGGTTAAAAACAAAATTGAATCCGGCTCAAAAAAAGCAGAATCACTGGCCCAGACCATTTTAGATGCCCGGGCAACGCATATCATAAGATATCTTATGATTTCTGATACATTTGCCTATATGGCGTCAAACTACCTTACCCGGAAAGCACCCATACCGGTCCTTGATACATTTATTGAGATTCTTGAAAAAAAAAATCTCAAATCAACTGCCAGAAAGTATATGGATTTAAGAAAAGAAAAAATATCCCGGAACAGGGGACAATGTATCGTTATCAGTTCTTCCGCCGCCATTCTAAATACTTACAGCAAGTTAATTTATGCATGCGGATTTTCAAGCCTGACGTTTCAGAACCCACAAAAAGCCTTTGAGTCCTTTGCATTTCAAAAGCCCTGTACCATCATCTGCGATCTCTTTTTAAATGATATGACCGGAATGGATCTTGCCAGGGAGGCAAGGGAACTATATCCAAAAAATGACGTTCCCATCATCCTTTCCACCTTACAGAAAACCCTGGATAAAGACCTGCTTCAAAAAGAACTGGACAATGCCGGCGTGAACGCAATATATAATTTTCCTGCTACACCTGCCCAGCTAAAAAACTGGCTGAAAACATGGCTGAAACCCTGACAATAGAAGAGATACTCAATTGAATCGCAAGCCGATTGCTCTGGGAGCAAGATTAAAACAATTTTCTTCAATTCAAACGCTTGGGTTTAAACCCAATTTTCAGGATTATTCTGATCGGGAACAAAACCTGATCCGCAATGCAAAAAAAATATATTACCCCACAGCCTTTTACGCAGACCTATTCAATGTAATGGGAAAAAAAACATTCCCCAGTTTCCATACCTATAAATTTGCTTTAGATAAGATAAAACAGACTGCAATTTTTAAACTGCTTGGTATTCCCCATCCAAAAACAAAAATTTTTTATGGAAAAAAACAAAAACAGACCATCCTTGATTCATTTGATTTTCCGTTTATTGCAAAAAAAGCCCGGGGATCGGCCAGAGGAGATGATGTTTACCTGATCCAAAACAACGAAGACCTTACACATAGTTTAAAGAATAAAGGCCCAGCTTATATACAGCAATATCTTCCCATAGACCGGGATATGCGGGTGATTATTATCGGGAGAAAAATCCGGCTCGCATACTGGCGAATTGCGCCTGAAAACAATTTTAAAACCAATCTTTCCCAGGGCGGCACCATCAGCTTTGATCCTTTGCCTTCTAAAGCGCTTGATCTTGCACTCATGACAGCCCAAAAATGTGGTTGGGATGATGTGGGAATTGATATCATTGAGCACAATAATCAATTCTATGTTCTGGAAGGCAACATGAAATATGGAACAAAGGGGTTTCAAAAAGCGGGGATCAACTATAAGGAAATGATGGCAAGCCTGATTCTGGAAGGCAAGATTTAATAGTTACAACAGGCCGGCTTCCCGGTCATCTTCTTCCCATTCAGAAAGGTATTTTTTGGTTGCCGCATATTTTGAAGAGCCCCGGGGTTTTAAAAGCAAATATCCCAATAGTTCAATCTTAGTTTCAAGACATTGAAAAAACGCCTCCTCAACCTGTTTTACGTCTATAGACTCTTCAGGCATTTCCATTCTTTCCAGGACCATCCGGGTCAAATGGCCTTGTGGGACAAAGAGATCACAACGACATGAGTTCCATTCCTCTGGAAAATTATTTATTTTCCACTGACTTAACTGATCCGGTCGTAAGATATGCTTATTTGCAGGATTGAACGGCGCTTTGACAATTTTCATCTTTTGTTTCTCAAACTGCATCAGCGTCTTTAAAAGGCCCTTAATATCATTTGAAAAAATCCACTCCTCAGGTTCCAGCAGGACAGGAGGAAAATCCTGACTGGTCAACGCATATTTAAATGGACCTTTTTCTTTCCAAAATCCTTTAAAATCTTTTGCAGTTGCTAAACTTTTTCTTTGTATCGATTCAACACTCATTATGATAAAATCTCCTGCCAGCATCAACTTTTTTTTAGCTGTATTCTTATTTGTGAATCGTAAGCTGGGGGAAAGGAATTTCCCAGTTGTTCAACGTGCAGGCGTCCACACACCATCTCTGGATCGCTCTGGACAAACGCCTGTACAAAGGTGCCATATCCCCTTTAAAATCAGCAAGCACAAGGAGATCAAGGGATGAACTGGCTGCCTGCTGGAACTCCACTCTGAGATTAAGCAGGCTTTCTTTGTAACCTTCTTTATCGATTTGCTCACTGATATATGATTCTAAAATTTCCAGTACGCTTCGGGTAGATTCTTTCTGGAGATTATAACTGACTCCAAAAGGAATTTTCAGTCTGAAGTTCATGGAGAGATTCAGGGGAGATTGTGCCAGAAAATCCGATGTCTGGTAAATCTTACGAGCACCGCCGCGTTGAACCAGTTCAACCATCTCATGGGAGAGACTGGTGACAACACCTCTGGTGCCATCGGCAAGGATGACCCAGTCATTTCGTTTGCAGGGGAACCAGGGCTCCTTTTTATGAAAAGGCCTGGATATTTTTCCCAGAAGATCTTCAATGGGCAGACGCATCTTGAGATCCAGAGACGGATTTTCAAGCTCGCTGAATACATTAATATTTTTTACAAGCCAGGGCACACCATGATAAATCATGCGTTCGCCTTCCCTGACGGCACCTATATTCAGC
>QMMT01000005.1 GCA_003647385.1 Deltaproteobacteria bacterium | reverse complement strand
TTAGGGCAGGAAATGATATTATTGCCACGGCTAAAGGGGAAATACAGGCCATGGCTACCCGTATTCATGAAAAATCTCCCCTGGCATACAGGAAACTAAAAGATATTTCTCAAGAGTATAATGAATTTGCCTTCCGAATCGTTGCCATTGCACGGGGGATAACCACGTTGATTCCCAGTGGAGATGATGAACTATTGCCCCAGGACCAGGCTTTTTTTATGGCCAGCAATGAAAACCTTACCCGGCTGATGAGCCTGACAGGTGTTGAGCAGCAAAAACGCCATCGGGTGATGATTGTTGGCGGAGGACTTGTGGGTTGCCGCCTGGCCGAGCTGCTGGGCAAAACAGTCAAGGTCAGACTGATCGAAAAAAATGAGGTCACAGCTCAAGAGCTATCTTTTTCACTGAAGAACGCAGAAGTGCTGCATGGTGACGGATCGGATTCAGATGTGCTGATTGCAGCGGGACTGTTAGAAATGGATACCTTTATCACGGCTACCGGAGAAAACGAAACCAATATCATGAGTAGTGTTTTAGCCAAGCACCTGATGACTTCTAAAAATACTCAAAAAAATGGAAAACAGAGGAATACGCTAAACAAATGCATCGCACTGGTTAACAAAGAAGATTATGTGGTCCTGGCGACAACAATGGGATCTGATCTTGCTTTGAACAAAAAAACACTGGCCGGTAACAAAATTTTAAAATTCATTCGCAGAGGAGAGCTGCTTTCCGTGGCACGTCTGCATGGCTTTGATGCTGAAATGGTAGAAATTGTTGCCGCCCCAGACTCACCGATTACCCGTAAACCCCTTTCCAGGATAGGATCATATTACAATGGAAAAATAATGATCGGAGGTATCCATAGGGATGGTGTATGGCAGGTTGCCGTTGGAGACACACACATTCAAAGTAGTGAACGGGTCATTGTGGTCTGCATGTCACAGAACTTAAAAGATGTCCAGAAGTTATTCTTAGCCTGAATCTTTTCAGGTTTTCATTTATTTTTTCCAGAAAGACGGATAGAATATTACCAGCGCTGAAAACATTTCCAGTCGGCCCACAAGCATATTCCAGGAAAGAAACCATTTACCCACATCTGAAATAAAAGCAAAATTTTGGGATGGGCCCACCCCGCCGAATCCAGGACCAATATTCATCAATGCGGCAATCACTGAACTCATGGCTGTATTATAATCCATTGGGTCCACCAGGGTCATGAAACAGCCCCCCCCCAGCACCAGAAAAATATTGGCAATAAAATAACAGACCGCTATATGAATGATTTGAGATTCCACCGGCCGTTGATTTAAACGAACCGATACCACAGCCATCGGGCTGAAAAAGGTGCGTTTAATAGCTGCAACCCCGAACTTCCATATCAAAATATAATGAACAACTTTAATACCACTGGTGGTGGATCCTGCACAGGCACCGATAAAACAGACCAGGTAAAGGAACATCTGCGCTGCCTGGGGCCACTGCTCATAATCGGCAGTAGTGAATCCGGTAGTTGTCAGAATAGAGGTGACCTGGAACGTTGCGTAACGAATCGAATCCATCAGGCCGTATGTATTCTCTTTCCACAAAATCCATGACACAATACCACAAAAAAAAAGCATAAATCCAGCATACCAGCGCAACTCGGTATTAATTCTTATGACGTGCCAGTTGCCCTGAGCCATGTGGTAAAAAAGCATAAACGTCATACCGCCAAGAAACATAAAAAGGATGATGACCCAGTCAAAATAGGCATTGTTATAGTGCCCGATGCTGGCATTATATGGCGAGTAGCCCGAGGTTGATACGGTACCAAAAGAGTGACACATTGAATCAAAAATTGACATGCCGCCAAAACACAGCAAAAGGGTTTCCAAAAGGTTCAAAGCGATATAAATTCCCCAGAGCCAGATCATGGTATCCCGGTTGCGGGGGATGAATTTTTCCCTGGTAATGACCTGACCCGGACTTGACTCAGCCCGGAAGATCCGTACTCCCCCCATTCCATGGGGCAAAAATATTATGGTTAATGTTAAAAAACCCATTCCACCCAGCAGATGTGTCTGGCTGCGCCAGAACAGCAATCCATGGGGAACCACTTCAATATCTGTCAAAATGGTCGCCCCGGTAGTTGTATAGCCGGACATCATTTCAAAAAAAGCGTCAGTGAAAGAAGGAATTGATCCATGGAACATAAAAGGCAGGCCGGAAACAGCAGAAATTAAAATCCATCCAAAAAAGGCTATAAAAAAGCCGTCCTTTATGTTTAGATCTTGATACCTGCGAAAAAAGCGCCACATCGGATACCCTATACCAATGATGATAAGGGCGGTAATGCCAATCGCATACAAGTCATCTTCTTTGTAGTAGAGCGAGCAGATCAATGGAAAGAACATAGAACAGCCGGTAACGATCAATAATTTTCCCAGGACATTTGCAATAGTATTGTAGTTCATAAGTATTAAAAAAATTCTTTTTTACCAGATTTTTAAGCTGCCATGGTAATCATAGAACAACAGAGGGTTTTTTGCAAAAACGAAAAAAGTCCCTTGACGATTCACCGTCAAGGGACTTTATTTTTTTAAGTCACCGACTTTTTGAAAACAAATAAAACGGTTAACTATAACACGGTTACATTTGTTGCGGCAGGACCTTTCTGTCCTTCTTCGATGTCAAATGAAACGCGGTCCCCTTCATTAAGGGATTTGAAACCTGTTGAATTAATGCCTGAATGATGCACGAATACGTCTTTTCCGCCTTCCTGCTCGATAAATCCAAAACCTTTTGTGTCATTAAACCATTTTACGATACCGTTAGCCATATTGGCAATCTCCTGTAATAAAAAATAAAAATAATACCGGTTTCTAAACTTCAGGGGTAATGCCACTTTATTGTTGGGAATATACACCTTTAGGATAAAACCTCTACGCTTTACATAACCCAGCGCAATTTGAGGGATAATACAGCACCATCGATAAAAGTCAAGTAATAAATGGATTTAAATTTTAATCGGCATAGTGATGAACACTTCGAAGGTATAAAAAAGGCGTTAAGTTTTTTTATCCATTATCTCCCGGATTAAAACTGCGATATCCATAGTAGAGGCAGGCTTTTGAACATATTTTCGTATTCCCATTTCTAACGCTTTTGCTTCTGACATTGACTCACTGTATCCTGTGCACAGGATGATGGGTATGTCTTGCCTGACGTTCAACAAATTTTTGGCAAGTTCACCGCCTGTCATCTGCGGCATGGTCATATCCGTAATGATTAAATCAAATTGATCCGGATCTTTTTCAAACGCTTCAAATGCCTTAGTGCTGTCTGCAAAAGCGACGACCGTGTAACCGTAGGCTGCTAAAAACTCTTGAATAATCAAGCGGATATCTTCTTCATCATCAACGATCATGATTCTTTCGGTCCCGCTTATTAGCACTTTCTCTTCTTTTGATCTGGTATTAGCGTCTGTATCCTGGTCAACCATGGGCAGATATACATAAAAACTTGCACCCTGCCCCACTGAACTTCTGGCGTCTATATACCCATCATGTTCTTCAACAATTGCGTGGACCAGGGCCAGGCCGAAACCGGTCCCTTTTCCGACCTCTTTAGTTGTAAAATATGGGTCAAATGCCTTTAATAACGTTTCTTTATCCATACCAAGTCCGGTATCAGTGATCTCAAGCTTAAGATATCGTCCTTTGGTCATATCCTGATCAAAGATATCTCTATTTTTTGTAATATCAACTTCATCCAGCAATACCGTCAAAATACCGCCTGTTTCCCCCATAGCATGATAAGCATTGGTACAAAGATTCATAATAACCTGATGCATCTGGGTTGGATCAGCCAGAACTTTTTCCTTTGAAACAATATTTTCACTGATTTCAATGGTGGAAGGAATTGAAGACCTTAATAACTTAAGCGTTTCCTTTACAACAAGGTATAATTTTAATGGATTTTTTTCAAATTCTGTCTGGCGGCTGAATGTCAGAATCTGCTGGGTGAGCCCGGCAGCTCTCTGGGCACCTTTGACAATCTGTGCCAGATGACCTTTTGCTTTTATCGGACTGTCCAGGTTTAGCTCCGCAAGCTGCGCATAACCCAGAATCCCTGACAGAATATTATTAAAATCATGGGCAATCCCTCCAGCCAGTGTTCCGATTGCTTCCATTTTTTGTGATTTTTCCATTTGAACTGCCATTTTTTTTCTTTCCAGAGCAGCCTGTTTATACTCTGTGATGTCCCTGCTTTCTGCGATAATAAATACTACTTCGCCCAGAGGATTTAAAACAGGTTTTATGGAGAGATCGATATTTTTAATCTTATCATTTTTTGAAATATTTGTGGTTTCATACCGGACGAAAACACCTTTACTTGCTTTTTGGACAGCCGCTTTCAATTGTTGCTGGGCCCTTGGATCATGGCGCCACCAGGGCGTCTGCCAGAAGTGTTTATCTGAAACATCTCCTGCTGTACATCCGATAAAATCAAGCCCGGTCTGGTTGACCTCCTCAAGTATACCTGCTGGAGATAAAATACCCGAAAACTGAAAAGATTGATTAAACAGACTCCGAAGCTCCAATTCTTTTTCCACCAGAACTGCACGGGTCTCCACATTCTTCCGGACTTCAGCTTCAATTTCTTCATGGTTTTGTTCCAACTGGTCCATAAAAGAATTGAAGTGCTGGGATAGTTTGCCAAACTCATCCGGCGTATCGCCATCCATGCGAACGGAGAAGTCACCTTTGGTCCCTTTTTCAAGCTTATCCATTAACACTACAAGCGGTTTTGTTACTATTGTACTAATAAAATAAGTGACGCCCACGGATAAAAAAAGAATTGAAATCAGGACGGTTATCAAAAGGTTCCTGAATGTATTCAGGGGTGCAAAGACTTCCTCAACATAACTTGAAGAGGCAACAATCCATCTGTATTTGGGAAGATGTTTAAAAATAACGATCTTTTCACGGGGTTTGGGTTCATCAGGGTTTTTCCAGAAATATTTAATTTTCCCATTTTTTTCTTTAATAATCTGTTTTAAAAATTGGTTTGGAAACTCAGTTTGCTGCAATAAATTAATTCCCTGAAGCTTTGGATGTATCACTGCAGTTCCCTCTTCATCCAGGACATAGGCGTATCCGGTTTCTCCTGATTTATACGACAGGATACTGTCTTTAAAATCATCGATATTTACCAGATGATTAAACTCCGTACGATAGGAAGAGGCTGAAATAATCCAGTCTAACGGCTTAAAATAAACCATATAAAGGGCTTTAGGGCGTTCATGGGGTTCCCCTGGATTTTTCCATTCATATTCCATATACCCCTCTTTAATTGCCATCTGATGTTTGACAAAGCCGACATCGGACACATCAGAGTGTCTTAGTTTGTCATTGGGATGAATCACTAAGATCCCTTTACTGTTCAAACAATAAATATAGCCACTGATACCAATGGGCTGATTTGAAAAAATTTCTTCTATGATTTTAATGGCTTCTGCTTTTGTCAATAATCCGGATCGATGTTTGCTGTAATAATACTGGGCAATATCCAAATTTTTCTCGGCAATGGCCTGGAGTCTGTTTTTTATAGAAACAAAAGCAGAGGTTTCTATGAGGTTCACAAGGGAATCGGTTGTATTCTGCAGTTCCTTTTCAATACTGGTTTGAAGTATTTTTTTAATTTGGAAATAGGCAATGGTGCTGCCCAATAAAATTATCGGAACAAGAATAAAAAGAAAAGTAAACAACAGCTTGTTTCTAAATTTTAAGTTCGCAAACAGCATTAAATAATTTACCGCCCTGAAATAAAAATGGACCCCCCAATAAACCATAGCACCATCCAAAAAGGCCGTAGGTCGTCCATTAAAGTTACAATATTGAATAAATACTATATCATTTTCTATAAATAAAGTAATATCTCTTTTAAATTATTTCCTGTGGTGGAAAATGTTGTTGGAAGTCCTGGATAACTTCAACCAGCCTTGAAACAAGATGGTCATGATAGTGTTCACCACCTTAAACAAACTTAGATGTGTTTTAAAAAATGGGTGTCTATATCACCCTTTTGAAAGGCTTTGTTTTTAAATACTTTTTGAAAAAAGGGTATGGTTGTCTGAATCCCGTTGATTTCAAATTCATCCAAGGCCCTTTTCATACGAATAATGGCAGAAGGTCGATCCTTATCCCAGACGATGAGTTTGCCTATCAGGGAATCATAAAAAGGGCCGACGATGTAGTTATCGTGGATATGGGTGTCAATTCGGACCCCGGGCCCACCGGGAAAGATAACTGATTCAATTTTGCCGGGCGACGGCATAAAATTATCTTCAGGATCACAGGCATTGATCCGGCACTCCATGGACCAGCCTTTGGGGATAATATCTTCCTGCCTGATGCCAAGTTTTTGGCCTGCTGCAATTAAAATCTGCTGCCGGACAATATCAATACCGGTGATCAGTTCTGTGACCGGATGCTCGACCTGAACCCTGGCATTGACTTCCATGAAATAAAAGTTCTTGTCTTTATCCACTAAAAATTCCATGGTCCCGGCATTCGTGTATCCAATAGATTTGGCAATTTTTATGGCTGTTTCCCCAAGCGTGGCCCTGAATTTTTCATCCACAAAGAATGAGGGAGCTTCTTCAATGAGTTTTTGATATCTCACCTGGATACTGCATTCCCGCTCTGCCAGATGGATATAATTGCCATACATATCTCCTAAGATCTGTATTTCGATATGTCGTGGTTTTTCAATATATTTTTCAAGATAAATATCTGGATTACCAAAGGCTGCCGCAGCTTCTCCCGAAGCAATGGAAAAGGCTTCAATCAGCTCTTCTTTGTTATTGGCAATTCTCATGCCCCGGCCTCCACCACCACCGGAAGCCTTTAAAATTACAGGAAAACCAACTTTGCCAGCCACTTCACAGGCCATGTCAGGGGATGAAATAATATCATCACTTCCCGGAATCACAGGAATGCCAAGTTCAATCAAAGTATGCCTTGCCGATGATTTATTACCGGCCTTTGCAATGCAGTGGGCAGACGGTCCTATAAAGGTCATACCATTGTCGAAGCAGGACTGTGCAAAGACCGCATTCTCAGACAAGAATCCATATCCGGGATGAATCGCATCAGCTTTTGACTTTTTTGCCGCATCAATGATAGCCTCCATATTTAAATAACTCTTATAACTTAATGCAGGGCCAATATTTACAGCATCATCCGCATATTTTACATGGAGACTGTCTTTGTCTGCATCGGAATAGACAGCAATGGTCTTTATTCCCATTTCTTTGCAGGCCCGGATCACCCGTATGGCGATCTCACCCCTGTTTGCTATCAAGATACGTCTAAACTCCATGAGTCCTTTTTCTCTACTCCAACATTGTTTTGATTTTCGCTATCTTCTCTTGTTGCTCATTGTACAGGCGATGCGCTGTTTTTAAATCTATTTTTTCAAATTGCAACGTATCCCCGGGAGTTGACTGGGCAACCTTTGGGAGATCAGAAGAAATGATGGTGGCAATCTTCACATATCCGCCAACGGTCTGTTCAACCAGAAGTATAATGGGCTGTTCATCAGCAGGGATCTGCACGCTGCCGGGCATGCTCGGTTCCGACACAATGCTTTTGGGCATCCCCTCCTTGATTTCAATGGAAGGTCCCTGGAGTCGATACCCCATACGATTGGCTTTTGGGGTGACTAAAAACCTGGACTTAAAAAAGAGTTCAAGCCCCTCATCAAAAAAATTATCCTGGGGACCTGGAATAGCGCGAATCATTTTATCGGATAAGTAATCGGGTATCATTTTTTCAGGGATAAAGTGCGGCTTATCCAGCAGGTTTGCAGACCCGGATTTAAGCACATCTCCTTTTTCAAGAATTCTGCCGCCAAAGCCCCCGAGTTTTCCGCCGGTATAGGTAGAACAACTTCCCATGACCTTGGGAACATCTATACCACCATTTACTGCAAGGTATGCCCTGCACCCTTGCTTGACCTGTTGAATGGATAAAATATCCCCTTTTTCAAGGCGAATGCTCTGCCATTCCAACATGGGCCTGTCATTCACTGTAATCCCAATATTTGCCCCTGTAACTGCCACATCAATGGCGCCAAGTACTTCCAGAACAGGCCCGATAACCGTAATCTCCAGGACGGCATAATTTTCAGGGTTTCCCACCAGCAGATTGGCCAGTGCAGGTGCAAACAGATCCAGAGTCCCTGTGACAGGGATACCCATATCCTGGTATCCAAACCTTCCCATATCCTGAACCGTCGTATATCCTCCTGGAGACAACACCCGTAAGCTTTCCATTAAAGGGTCTCCTTTTTTAAAATTTCTTCAAACTTAAGTTCAGTAATGGGTTTAAATTTTATTTTATCCCCTGCCTGGTATAAGAGCGGATTTGATCGATTGGGATCAAACAAATTTAAAGGCGTTTTTCCAATCAACTGCCACCCCCCCGGGCTTTCAATGGGATATACGCCGGTCTGGTTATTGGCAATACCCACAGACCCTTTGGGAACCTTTAAGCGCGGTGTCTCAAGCCGGGGTGTAAATAATTTTTCCGACAGTCCGCCCAGGAAAGGAAATCCCGGTGTAAATCCCACCATATAAATCAGGTACTCGGATTCAGAATGAATTTTTATAACGTCATCAATAGTAACTTTATTGATGCGTGCCACAATTTCGATATCAGGACCATATGACTTACCATAGCAAACAGGAATTTCAATAACGTTTGAAGGAGGAACACTCTCCCCTTGTAATCTTTTTTCCAGCTCACTCATAAAATTTTCAAGAATATACGGATTTGTCATGCCGGGGTCATAAACAATGAGAAGTGACCGATAGGTCGGAATGATTTCCACAACCCCTTTGGGCCTGTTTTCTTTCATACTTCTGGCCATGGTCCTGACTTTTGTATTGACGGTTGGGTCTACACCTTCTCCATATTCTGCAAGCAATCCCTGATCCCCTGCAATACAATACTTTGTCTTATTGAACAATCCGGCTTTCATGATCTTTTATAGTTTCCCCATAGGTTCTACATTAATATCATTGTCTTTAAATACCGTACGAATGGTCTCAACCAGCTTTATCGCGCTGGGCGTATCACCATGAACACAAAGAGTCTTGGCATTTAATTCGATTGTTGATCCGTCCGTTGCTATTACAATGCCGTCTTTTGCCATGAGCAGGGCTCTTTGGGCCACTTCATTGGGATCTGTAATCACAGCTCCTGGATTTGCCCGGGGAGCCAGATTTCCCTGGGGGGTATAGGCCCTGTCAGGGAAGGCTTCATAGATGACCTTGAGTCCAATCTCTTCTCCCACCCGGGCCATAAGTTCTCCCTTTTTTCCGGCCAGGGCAACAAAATAAAGATCCGGATTGATACTGACAATAGCCTGGGCAACAGCTCTGGCAATTTCTTCATTGTCAACTGCTGTAAGATAAAGAGCCCCATGGGGTTTTACATGTTGAAGTCTGACCCCGTTAACCCTGCAAAACGCCTGGAGCGCTCCTACCTGGTAAATAACATATTGCCGGATCTCTTCGGGTGTACACTTCATATTTCTGCGACCAAAACCGAGAAGATCCGGGTATCCCGGATGAGCACCAATACCGACACCCTGGTCTTTTGCCATTCTTACCGTCGTTTCCATGACTTTGGGATCTCCGGCATGCCAGCCGCAGGCAATATTGGCGGATGTAATAAACTTAAGAACAGATTCATCCATCCCTATTTTATAAGCGCCAAAACTTTCACCCATATCACTATTCAAATCAATTGATTTCATATGGTTTTCCTTACTTTATTTCATTGATGCGTTATTTACCCACCATTAACTCCGGTAAAAACAGTGCGATTTTAGGAAAAATCGTCACAATGACCGTTGTCAACACCATTAAAAAGAAAAACGGCAACGCATATCGGGCGATTTTCATGATGGGTTCATCGGTCAATCCCTGAATAACAAACAGGTTGAAACCAACCGGCGGTGTAATTTGACTCAGCTCCACCATGAGGATGAGGTAAATACCAAACCAGATGGGATCAAATCCTGCCTGCGTCACCATGGGAAGTGCAATGGGAAGTGTCATAACCACAATGGAAAATCCATCCAAAAGACAACCCAAAACGATGTAGACACAGCCTAAAAGAATCATCAACATGTAAGGAGACAGGTTCAATTGGGTGACGGCCTGGGTGATGGCCGCGGGAATCCCTAAAAATCCCATGGAGCGCGATAAAAACCCGGCTCCCACTACAATCAACATGATCATTGCATTTGTTTTCACTGCACCGATAAGACATTCAAAAATAATTTTAAAACTCATCTGCTTATTAATAACAGCAAAAACAAATGCCCCTAGAACACCTAACGCAGCTGCCTCTGTCGGGGTGGCAAATCCACCGTAAATACTACCCAGCACCATTAAAATCAGCAGGATGACAGGCGCTAAATCTTTTAATGCAATGAACCGCTCCGACCACGAATAATCCTGCTGTGCCCTGGGGGCTATTTCAGGATTTCTAATGCCTCTGTATATAATATAGGCCGTATAAATACTCGCAAGAAGCAATCCCGGCAGTACGCCTGCCATGAACATCTTCCCAATGGAGACTTCTGCCAGTATGGCATACACAATCATGATCAAAGATGGAGGGATTAAAAACCCAAGCGTACCGGCACCGGCAAGAGACCCCATGGAAAGACTTCTGTCATACCCCAGCTTATCAAATTCCGCTAAAGTAATTCTTCCCACGGTTGCCGTGGTGGCGGCACTGGAACCGGATACGGCTGCAAACAGTGTACAGGACACAATATTCATCAACAACAAACCACCTGGAAGACGATACAGCCATGGCACAAGGGATTTAAACAATTTTTCTGAAATTCCCGACCGATACAAAATTTCCCCCATGAGAATAAAAAGTGGTAAGGCCACATACTCCCATTTTTCAACGGTTGCCCAGACTGAGGAGGAGATATTGTGACCTGCCGGCAAAGAACTGAAGAATACCATTCCGACAAATCCCACAATAAACAGGCTGAATCCCACCCATACGCCTGCGGCAAGGGTTAAAAAAAGAACGCCAAAGACAACAAAAGACATGAATGCAAGGCTTGCTTCCATTATAAAACCTCCTCTTTGGTTTTAATGGCCTGCCAGGTTTTAAAAACAGTTCCGACAAGTTGAATGAAAAAGCAGGCAGCACCCACTAGCATAATTGCCTGGGGAATCCATATGGGTGTGTTGGTCAATGTTCCTGATGTGGATTGATATCGCCAGGTGGATCGGACCATTTTAAAAAGATACCACCAGACATATCCCATAAAAGATGTGGTAATCACGGTTGCAATAAAAGCGATAATTCTTGAAATAGTTTCCGGCAGTACACCCAGGATCAGGGTAATCCTTATATGGCCTTTTTCCTTGAGGCAGTATCCGGCTCCCAGAAAAATAATTGCCGCAAGACCGTAGGCACTGTATTCATCTGCAATCAGGGTTGTCTTCTGAAACATGTTCCATAAAAATATTTCCAAAAGGATCAACAAAGTCATCAACCCCAGTAGGACTGCTGACACTTTCACCATCACATCACTCAAACCATCAGAAAACTTTATCAATCTGTTCATATTGACCACCAAATTATTCAGGAAAAATTATTTGATAATGGCTGTTTAGCAATGGGCACACAATTATGCCCATTGCAATAAAGATAAGGTAACTTGTATTTTACAATTACCTGTTTAACGGCCTGTTATTCTGTAATACTCATCTAAAATACCCTTGGCGTCAGCACCTGCCTTTTTGACCCAGTCTGCCCTTAATTTGTCTCCGATTTTGTCCAGCTGTGTACGGAATTCTTTGCTTACAGGATCAATTATCATACCATTTTCTACCAATTTGGCACGGCTTTTACGATCCATATCTCCGGCAAGATTCCACATTTCATCTTCCATCTGACCGGCAATTTCCATCACTGTATTCTGGATATTTTCCGGTAGTTTATTCCAGGCTTTAATATTGACATTGATCATATTGACAGGCCCCACAATATTAATAGGGGTAAAATATTTTAAAATCTCCCAGGCTTTGGCATCCACACCGGAAGCTGAGGATGTATACATGGAATCTAAAAGACCTGCTTTCATGGCAGGATATACTTCGCCGAACGGCATTTTTCTTGCCGCAAACCCGGTTGCTTTTCCAAAGGCAAGTCCTGTGCCGTCGTAAACCCTCATTTTCAAACCTTTAAGGTCTGCCTGGGTTTTAATGGCACGCTGGGTGTAGATACCTGAAAACGGCCATACGGATGTATAAATGGTTTTCTGATTAAATTTTTTCAAAACCTTAGCATATGTTGGTTTTGAAAGCTGATACAAAAGACGCTGTTCAAAGGCATTGGAAGAAACAAAAGGTTGCGCTGTCAGAGCAAGAACCGGGGCATCGCCCTCTACCATGCCTGTGGGTATTTCAGCAATGGACAGCACGCCGTCAGCAACACCGCGAAGCAGCTCAGGACCTTTAAAACCCAATGCCGCACCGGGGTGAAGTACAATCGCAAGTTCACCGTTTGTGGCCTTTGCTACACGGTCTGCAAAAGTTTTAGCACCGACTGAATGAAAATTTCCTGCAGGATAATTCAGATGCATATCCCACTTTGTTTTTGCATTGACAGTTGAAAAAGATGTTAGAATAAAAGACAAACTGATTAAAGCGACTAATAATTTTTTCATTGTTCTCTCCTATCTTAAGGTTAAATAGCATTAAAATATACTTGACATAGATTTAAAATATATGTCAAGTATATTTTAAAAAAAATAAATGGGTCGATTTCAGGTACTAATCCAATTTAATTTCAATTAATGCCTGGTCTTTCATGATTAATTCTTCATTCTCGACCAGTATTTTGGAAACGGTTCCTTCCTTTTCACTTCTGATTTCAGTAAATATTTTCATGGACTCAATAACACAGGCAACATCGTTGATAGCAATTTTCTGTCCCGTCTCAACAAACGATTTTTCCCCTGGTGATGAAGCCCTGTAAAAAGTACCCATGATCGGTGAGTGAATCGTATAATTTTTTTTGTCCATTTATGACCTCCTATTGATTATTGAGCAAATTGTGACCAGATTAAAATTAGGCTGTTTTTGTTTCATGGAAGCTTGACATAGATTACATATATATGTCAAGTATATGAAAATATCATATAGTACAAAATTTTAAAAGGATACCATGAAACCCGTCAACCAAATAAAAAAAAATACAAAGCAGCCCCTTGCGGTCACAGCGTATGAAACTATTATTCGAAAAATTATCTCCCTGGAATATCAACCCAGCCAGCACCTTGAAGAAAACCAGCTTGTTGAAGACCTTGGGATTGGCAGAACACCCATCCGGGAAGCCCTTGTACGGTTACGCGGTGAAAAAATGCTGGAGTCTCACCCCAATAAAGGGGTTGTGGTTCGCCCCATTACCATACAAAATGCCAAAGCCATGTTTGAAAGTATGGAAATTATTGAACTTGGGATTGCCAAGCTTGCCATGAACAAGGAAACCACCGCTTTTATACCACAGATGAAAGAAGCAAATAGACTGCTGAAAGACGCCTTTCATGCAAATGACACATTTAACTTAACCGAAGCCAATCATCTGTTTCACATGAATTTTGCCAAATGCTCTCACAATGAATTTTTATGCCGTGCCGATAACGAAGTAAGGAATGAGGCCAAACGATTATCTTTTTTGTCCTATGACAATATCATCGACCCCAAAACACCCTTAAAGGATCACTTTGAATCTGTCATAAACGAACACAACGAAATGATCGCCTGTCTAGAAGAAAAGAACAAAGACCAGCTCAAACAAATCATCATTAAGCATATCCAGACCTTTAGAGAACGGATCATTCTTTTCATGATTTCCTGAACGTAATCTTCTGGGGAATTAACCCTGTAATATAGATTATTTTGGTTCAAAAAAAGCTTAAAGCTGTTAATCTTCCGGAAGAGAAGGGTTCTCTTTTTCTTCAACAGATTTTTTCTTTTTCTCAAGTTTTCTCTGCCTCTTCTCCTCTTGCTTCTTTTTCTTTGCCAATTCCTTCTGGCGTTTTTCATATGAATAGTTTGGTTTAAACAAAATAAATCCTTTATAATTAATTTGCCGGGGTAAAGGTAAGACTGTATGGTGTGATCAATTCAACGGGATCATAGGACATCTTTGCCTGGCGAAGGCCTTTAATTCCAAGGTCCTGCTCCCGGTTGAGATACTGACATTTATCTTTAAGAAATTTTGCGGTTTCATGGTTAATCACCTGGGCCGCACCTTTATAGTCTGTATCTGATTTCTCAAATTGAATGTCATAGGTTGAAGGGTTTAATGCGCTGAAGATAGAAAAGGCAACCAGCTTTTCCCCTATCGTTATTGCCAGCCCGTCTAAGCCAAGCTGATCAAAATAATCAAAGGATGTCTTAAGAGCATAAAATTCCTGATCAAGCGTATCTGAAGGTTTTTTCCGGCGACTCAAAAGTATTTGGGCTAACTTTCGGGCTTTATGTTTATACTTACCCTTTAAAGGGTGTACTTCAAAATCAGGATAAGATCGTTTAAACTGTGAGATTAAATTCTTTTTTTTGTGAAGTTTTGTCCCGTTAAGATCACAGAGGCTGTCAACGCTGTAAATGTATTCTGAATGGTTCCGCTCTTCTTTTACTATATAATAATTTTCAATTTCGGGAAATTTTTTTATATATTCTGCTGTTAAAAGGCAAAAGTTGGGTGTAAGCCCTGCACTTTTCAAATTTAATGACAAAATGACAAGTTCTTCGGGAGAAAAATCTTCACCCAGGGGCATAAATGCAAACTGTGAGATTTCATCATAAATCAAAAGCCGTTCCTGATAGAGACTCCAGGACATTTTATAAGCGGTTTGCCAGGCAAAAAGATTTGAAAAATTATATTCACAGGATAAGGGCTTGTACCTGTCAATATATGTTTGAATCAATGCCTGGTCGTCTAATTCAAATGAATGCCATTTTAGAAGGTCTGATGTTTGTGGTATATGTAAATCTAAGGGATCTGCCTTGTACATTTTATGAATCCTTATATTTTAACGGAACATGATCTTCAAGCAGCTCAAATCCAAGTTCCGTATAAAAGGAAGTGGTTCCCGGCTGGGCGATAAGGCCAATCCAGTCAACACCATTTTCCTTTAGTTTTTCAAGTAGTGTTTCAATGATTTTTTTACCAATTCCTTTTCCTCTAAATTTCTTCAATACTGCAACATCCTGAATATAAGCATCACTTGCAAGGTCGGAAAGGGCCCGACCCATGCCGATAAGATTTTTTCCTAAAAAAGCCCCTACAAAAACAGCTGAATCTTTCACAATGTATTCTAAAAACTCAGATTGGCTGTCATAGGAAGATTTCCACCATCCCGCATCCTTATAAAGAAGAGTCAACTCTTGTTTAGAGGCTTCTTTAATGGTCTTAATGCTTAATTCGGATAAAGGATTATCTGACATTTTTAATACTTTCTTTAATTTTACAGGGCTTCAAACATCTTTTGGGCAAAATAGGGCAAAACAAAAGAGGCTTCATGGACTTCAGGGCTGTAATATTTTAATTGTTTTTGAAAATTTTCAGGGATCGTTCGAAACGGCTTTTTTAATTCAGGACCTAAAGATCCAAGATTAGCACCGAGATGGCCTCCCGGATACGTGGGTACTAAAAAATTTGAATAGGCTTGAATCGGGAACAATTCCCTTGTAATTTTAACAAGATTGGTAACGCACTCCTTGTGAAGAAAAAAAGATTCACCCTGGGTGGCAATCACGCCGTTTGGCCGAAGCGCTTTTTTTAATCCCTCGTAAAAGGGTTGTTCAAACAAGACCTCACCCGGACCGATGGGATCGGAAGAATCCACAATAATCACATCATACTTATTTTTTTGTTCCAAAACAAAAGCATTACCGTCGGCTATATGAATCTTCACCCTGGGATCATCAAATCCACAGGCAAGATCAGGCAAAAACTCTTTGGACACTTTGATGACATCTTCATCGATTTCACAAAAATCAATTGTTTTTACACCGTCATGACGTCCAACCTCCCTTAATATGCCCCCGTCACCTCCGCCAATCACCAGGACATCTTCAGGATTGGGGTGGGCAAATAAAGGCACATGGGCCATCATCTCCTGGTATGCAAATTCATCTGACTGGGTCAACTGAATTATCCCATCCAGCACAAGCATTCTTCCATGATTTTTTGTCTGAAACATGTCGATCTGCTGAAATTTACTTTTTTTGCTGTAAAGAATTTTATCAATTTCAAGAGATAGTGATATCCCGGGCCACATGGGGCAGATTTCCGAAAACCAGCCGTCTATTATTTTGCTGTATTTTTCCATTTTTTATTTATTGTCTTAACGCCATCTGCATTTTATAATGATCCCCTTTGAAAAAAGATGTGGCAAATTCAGCAACCTCACGGGGTTCATAAAACTTACAACTGAATACGTCTAAATAAACTCTATTTGATGCATTGGCAAAATGACCTGAAATCAAGGAGGTTTCAATGAGCTGTGTCATTGAAAATCCTTCAACTTTTTTATCTTCTCCAAAATGAACAATCTGGCAGTCTCCAAATCGTTTCATATCAATCAAATCACACAATTCATACACAAATCGTTTAATGCTTTCTGCATCCCTGATAATTTGCGGGTCACTGTCATAAATATCTATAGAGGTCAACACCCCCCATGGATTTTTTCTTTCATACTCTTTTTTCCAGGAAATCGGATAGATCTTGGAATTTTTAATCATCTGGCCGACATTCTTTTGCACCAGCGGTTTGGAAATAATCCCTCTGTTTTGATCTGAAGAAATGACAACATTTTCAGATTCAAAAGAATCTTTCATGGAGTTTATGGCAATTTCAAGATCTATATTGTCTCCGCAGGTAAATATGTCAACAGCTGCATAGTCATGTTCCGGCCATGCATGCACTGTAAAATGCGACTCTGCGATGACAACGACGCCACTGACGCCCTGGGGTTCAAATTCATGAAATGAAGAACTGATAATTGTTGCTCCGCTCTTGTTTGCAGCTTTAAGCAATGCCTTTTCAACCAAAGTTTTATTTAAAAGGACTTTTGATGTACAGTCATAATACTCAATGGTCAACTGTCTTCCCAGGGCAAAAGATGCATCCTGTTCGGAATCTGCAACAAATTTAATATTTTTATCAAGCAATACTGCTGTCTCCAATAATGAGTAAAAATATTTATTATTGTCCTGCAACGTTTCAGGACACTTAAAAAAATATTGTTTTTAATGATAAGACCTAAACTGTGAATGATCAAGGGGGGATTCTATCGTCAAACCATTTTTAGGTGAATTAAATGGCAGAAATTAAGAGTTTAAGCCTTCAATAGATTTCCATAATTGAATTAAACCTGTCAAACTCTGTATCTATTGTCAGGTTTCTTTCCTGTAAATTATTTATCATACTCTGGGCATTAAACCTCACATAAGGATTTGCCTTTAATTCATCCGCTATAGTAGACACAATAAAGTCCGGATTATATTTTTTAAGATATTCTTCGATATGCGGGTTATGGTTTTCAATTATTTTTGCCATTTTCATGGATTCGACCACATAATCATGGCCCCCATAAACTTTAGTACTTTCCGGCAAAGAGATCAGACGTCTTAAAGACTGAAAAAAGCCCTTAAGATCGCCTGAAAAACAATTACCCACCGTCCCGTTAAACAAGGTATCACCGGTGACTAAAAAACCATCTGCTTTGAAGGTGATTGAATCATCCGTGTGGCCGGGAGTATAAAATACTTCCAGAACTTCATCATCAAGATGCAGGATTTGATCCGACTTGATCTTTTTGCAGTCGATAAACTGGGCGGTTGTTTTTTTAAGTAATGCCTCATTGCCGGGGGTGTGGTCATGATGGGAATGCGTATTGGTAACATATTTGATATTGATCTGATTTTTTTTAGCAAACACCAGTATATCTTCTACTGCACCCCCATCAATAACAACGCCCTCACGCTTTGAATATACAAGATATCCCAGATTATCGGCTGCATATTGAAATTGCTGAATTAACATAAAAACTCCAAACTTAACATCAATTTCCTTAGTTCAGAAGCTCCGATACTTTTTCCACCAGTTTTTTAGCATCAAACGGCTTGCCGAAAACAGCGGCTGCCTTTGGAACAGAATATTGAGTGCTTGACAGCCCACTGATGACAATCACGGGTGTGTCAAAGCCTTTTGTTTTGCTGACTTTTCTAAAAAACCTGGGGCCCCAGTCTTCTGGCATTTCAAGATCAAGTGTAATCAAATCCGGGTTTTCGGCCTTATACACATCGACCCCCTCCTTACCATCAACGGCAATACAGATCTCATACCCATTGTCAGTAAAAAGTGTCTCCAGATATTTTCTTATGGCTGGATCATCATCCACGATCATAATTTTTTTACCCATCTTAAGTCCCCTCCTTACTATTTAATATGACATTCACCACAAAGTAACGGTCCCTTATTCTCTTCAACATGGCACGTTTTACATCGTTTATGATATGCGACCTGCATAGAAATTGAATTTTCCTGAGTTGCTTTTGGAGAATGACACTCTGAGCAGAGACTGTCCTCACTGGATTCATCCTCAACCAGATTTTTACCTTCATACACATGGTGACAGACTGCACAATCCTCGACCCCGGCCATTTCATTATGGTCATCATGCACAAATACCGCACCCGGCCGGTGCGGCTTTTCAAACGCTGAATTATCCAACCTTTCCAGATCATCTGTATTGGAAAATGCAATGACTGCCGTGAATATAAACACTATGAAAC
>QMMT01000004.1 GCA_003647385.1 Deltaproteobacteria bacterium | reverse complement strand
TGGAGAAAGTGGGCCACCTTGGGGAGTTCCCTCAAAGGATGGAGATACCAGACCATCAATCATTATTCCGGCTGTTAGATATCTTCGGATTAACTTTAAAACTCGTTTATCCTCTATCTTTGTAGCCAGTCTGCTTAATAGACGGTCGTGATTAACCCTGTCGAAAAATTTTGACAGATCCATATCACCAATGTGCTTGTACCCTGAAAGCAAATAACTTTTAGCCCTGCGGATAGCCTGACGTTGAGACCTTCCCGGTCTGAATCCAAAGCTGGAATTAGAAAAGGTCGGGTCCCAAATCTGTTGCAGAACCTGGGCTATTGCTTGCTGAATCAAACGATCCAGAACTGTGGGAATTCCAAGTAATCTTACACCACCATCCGGCTTTGGAATTTCTTTCCTTTTCACCGGTAGTGGTTTGTAATTACCATTTAACAGGTCTCCCCTGATTTTAAGCCAGTGACGTCTGAGATACCCGGGTAACTGATTAACAGTCATATTATCAACACCGGGAGCCCCTTTATTACCACGGACTCGCTTTATTGCCGTAAACATATTTCCCCGTTCGAGGATCATTTCCATGAGCCGGGGACCTCCTGCCAGATGTTCGGTAAACAGATACGCTACAGTCATTTCCGGCTGCTGCTGCATTATAACCATAAGTAATATGCTCCTAATAATCGTTTTCATTTACCCGTACTATTCAGTCCGGGCACCGTTCGGGCCTTTGCCGGGGGTGAGGCCTCCATGGGATTCACGGCTCGTTTCTCCTGCGGCTACTATGCCGTCTGCTGACTTCTTCCATGTGGTCGGAGCAGGTTGCCCTGCTCCCAGCCATTTTCTGCCACACGTGGCATCCCGGGGCACATGGAAAACCTCCCGGGGTAAACACACGTCTTTCAGCACGTAAACGCCGAGTATACGGACACTGCCTATAATGGATAGAGGACTTAACCTTGTGTTGCAGGCTGGTCCCGCAGATGCACGCCTAACTCGATTTTTGTACGTCGCCCCGTGCTTTTGTGCTACTCTGCCTCAGCAGAGCCACTGTCTTCCGAGGCACCGTCACCGGATACCCCGTTGTGATGACACTATGCCGTGGCTTCGCGTCTTCGACCCGCCTCCATCTGGCTGGGCTTGGGACTTGCCTTGACTTCCATTTCTGGAAATTATAGGCTCACCCTTAAGAACGTGTGCCGTACCCGGCACACAACCTGTCAGTCCAGTGGACAGCCAAGCCGAGCCGTTTTGGAAAAATGTTGTTGAATTCAAATTTTTCGGTTTTAATCAAAGTCAAAGTAAGCCCTGGAAGCCACTGACTTCTGCGATATGCGCAAAAATCATTAATCATCAGTAATCATTTTCTTACTTCTAATGGTTACACATGATAAACTATATTTCAATGTGTAAAGGAGGTATAATTATGCCCACGAACTTAGCTATTGACGACAATTTAATCGAACAAGCCCTTATAATTGGCCATCATCGCACAAAAAAAGCAGTGGTAACAGAGGCACTTAATGAGTACATCCAAAGGCGGAAGCAGGTTGAGATTATAAATTTGTTTGGCAAGATCGAATATGAATCTGACTATAAGTATAAAGAACAACGGAAAATTAAATGAAAGTCTTAGTTGACACATGTATTTGGTCCTTGGCACTCCGTAGAGAAAAACAATTTGATTCAAAGCAAAGGCATTCAAGTCTCAAACACAGATTTCTTGATTTGTGCTGTTTCAACAAGATATAACATGCCAATATTCACTACTGATAAAGACTTCACCTTCTTTAAAAAATATATACCAATTACTCTTCACGCACCACGACTGACTAAAGAGTAAAACCGCATATCAAACGGGTGAACCGGACGGAAAGGGGCGGCTTTTTATTACTCTATACTCAGACCCAGGGTGATACAGCGAAACAGGTATCCATGTATGATATCGGTGCATCAATAGGCCTGGAAAAGACAGATGCCGGTACAATGGCTGAATCCCTATCCAAAGACCGAGGTGAATCGTGAAATCATTCGATCTCTGCAAGAAAGTTTAATGAATATTGATTCCGAAAGCCTGATACAAAAGTTAAATACTTTGATATCTTAAATCATTGCTGTTGATTGGTCAGTGGTTGTTTTTTTTCAAAAATTTGATGGGTTCAGCGTAGTTTGACCTTGCTAAAAAGTATGATATTTAGTAAATAATCGTGTTTATATACTGATTGATTTTAAAATAAAGGCTGGTGGTTTAAGACCTCATTAGATTGCCGGCCTAATAGTATCAATAAACATTTCCTTTCCGGAGGTTAACTTATGTCCAATATAATATCCGATATACCATTGGGAGAAGGGCTGTCATTTGATGACGTCCTCTTATTACCCGACTATTCTGCCATCCTTCCAGATGAAGTTATGACCCATACACGCTTGACTAAAGAACTTGAAGTCAATATTCCTATTGTCAGTGCAGCCATGGATACGGTCACAGAAGCATTGACTGCCATCAGTATGGCACGGGCAGGGGGGTTGGGGTTTATCCATAGAAATTTAAGTATCGAAGAGCAGGCTATTGAAGTAGACCGGGTAAAAAAATCAGAAAGTGGGATGATTGTTGATCCTGTGATTGTTCATCCCGATGTCCCCATTTCAGATGTTTTGAAAATTATGGCTAAATACAGAATTTCCGGTATCCCTGTGACTGAGGGCGATAAACTGGTGGGTATTGTGACCAATAGAGACTTAAGATTTGAGACCCAGCTTTCAAAACAGACAAGAGAAGTTATGACCAGTGAGAATCTTGTAACGGTTCCGGAAAAATGCACCCTTGAAGAATCAAAGATTATGCTTCATAAACATAGAATTGAAAAGCTTTTGGTGGTTGACCAAGAAGGTAAACTCAAAGGCTTGATTACTATAAAAGATATTGAAAAAATAAAGAAATATCCAAATGCCTGCAAAGATTCTCTGGGCAGATTAAGGGCTGGCGCCGCCATCGGAGTGGGGTCCGATATGCTGCAAAGAGTTGAAACCTTGCTAAGAGCAGGGGCGGATGCGCTTGTGATTGACACGTCCCATGGTCATTCAAAAAATGTTATTGATGCCATTAAAAAAATCAAAAATGCGTTTCCTGAATCTCAGGTTGTTGCCGGTAATGTGGCTACGGAGGCAGGTGCAAAGGCTTTGATAGATGCGGGTACCGATGCAGTTAAAATCGGTATTGGTCCGGGGTCTATCTGTACCACTCGTATTGTTGCAGGCGTTGGTGTGCCTCAGTTGACGGCCATTCAAAATTGTAAAGAAATTTCAAAAGCCACCGGTGTTCCGATTATAGCTGATGGGGGGATCAAGTTTTCCGGTGATATTTCTAAAGCTCTGGGAGCCGGTGCACATTCTGTTATGCTGGGAAGTCTTTTAGCAGGAACTGAAGAAAGTCCTGGAGAAATGGTTATTTATCAGGGGCGTTCTTACAAGGCATACCGTGGGATGGGGTCGGTTGAAGCCATGAAAAAGGGCAGCTCTGACCGCTACTACCAGAAAGATACCAGTGAGGATGAGGAACTTGTTCCGGAAGGTATTGTAGGTCGAATTCCTTACAGAGGAACAATTAAGGAAAATATTGTTCAGATGATTGGCGGTCTTAAAGCGGGTATGGGATATGTTGGTGCTGCTAGCATTGAGGAACTTCACAAAAAGGCAAAATTTATCAAAATCAGTTCAGCAGGGCTTAAGGAAAGTCATGTCCACGATGTTGTCATTACCAAAGAGGCACCAAATTACAGGGTTGAAGGTAACTAAGCTAAAATGACCCAGTTGTCATCACCATTTTACCACCTTCATCTTCATACGGAATATTCACTTCTTGATGGGGCCATAAGGCTGGATTCCTTATTCAAGAAATGCCACGAATATGGAATGGATGCCGTATCCATGACGGATCATGGTACCATGTTCGGTGTTGCTCAGTTTTATGAAAAGGCCAGAGAAGAATCGATTAAACCCGTAATTGGCTGCGAAGTCTATGTCGCACCCCGAACATTGAATGACAGAACCCAGATGGACCACAAAGGATTGAGCCACCTGGTTCTTCTTGCAAAAGACCGTGAAGGCTATACCAACCTCTGCAAACTGGTCTCTATTGCACAATTAAAGGGGTTTTATTATAAACCCAGAATTGACAAGGAACTTCTTGCCAGTCATTCAAAGGGTTTGATCGGGCTTTCTGCCTGTCTTAAAGGGGACATTCCAAAAAATATTATCCAGAACAAAATGGAAGCTGCGGATGATGCTGCCAGGTTTTATTTGAATATCTTTGGTGAAAGAAATTTTTTTTTAGAAATTCAGGAAAATGGTATTCAAATTCAAGAAAAAGTCAATCAGGGAATTCTTGATATCAGTGAGCGACTTTCTATTCCCATAGTAGCAACCAATGACTGCCACTATCTTTCCAAGGGTGATGATAAGGCTCATGAAATACTGCTCTGCATACAGACCGGTGATACCGTTACCAATCAAAACAGATTTAAGTTTGATTCTGATCAGCTCTATTTTAAATCTCCCGAAGAGATGATTCAGTCTTTTGGCAAGGTTCCGGGTGCCATTGAAAATACACGGGAAATAATATCCAGATGTAATGTTGAATTTGATGACAAGACTTATCATTTCCCCCGTTATGCCATGTCTAAAGAAGAATCAGAGGATGATATCTTCAAACAAAAGGCCATGGAAGGATTTGAAAAAAAACTTAAGATAATTAAGGCTTCAACCCCGGATATTGATGAGAAAGCCTACAGAGATAGAATAGACTATGAAATAGGTGTTATTCTTGAAATGGGTTTCCCCGGCTATTTTTTAATTGTTGCAGATTTTATAGCCTATTCAAAAAAGATAGGAGTTCCCGTGGGCCCGGGAAGGGGATCAGCTGCGGGATCAATGGTTGCCTATGCAATGGATATTACAGCCCTTGATCCCATTGAGCACGGACTGATTTTTGAAAGATTTTTAAATCCTTCCCGTATGAGCATGCCGGATATTGATGTGGACTTTTGCATCGAGGGGCGGGATCAGGTTTATAAATATGTCATTGACCGGTATGGAGGGCCTGAGTATGTCTGTCAGATTATAACCTTTGGTAAGCTTAAGGCCAAAGCGGTTATCAGGGATGTGGGAAGAGCTATCGGTGTTCTTCTGTCCGAAGTCGATGAAATCGCTAAAATGATCCCGGATAATGCAAAGAATCTGACAAAAGCCATTGAGGAGGTTCCGGCGATCAAAGAAAAGTGTGCCGAATCTGAAGAAAAGACCCAGATGCTCGAAGTATCTCTTCTTTTGGAAGGTCTGCCAAGGCATGCGTCCACACATGCAGCCGGTGTTGTGGTTGCTGATAAGCCGTTGAACGAATATCTGCCATTGTATAAAGGTAAAGAAGGCGAGACCGTGACCCAGTTTGATATGAATTATGTTGAAAAACTTGGGCTGGTCAAGTTTGATTTTCTGGGTTTAAGAAACCTTACGGTGATCAAAAATTGTATTGAACTGATTAAACGCCAGGGAAAGACACCCCCGGATCTTTTAACGCTTGATTATGAAGATGCTAAAACCTTCGAGTTATTGCAGAAGGCTGACACCACTGGTGTGTTCCAGCTTGAAAGCTCCGGCATGAAGGATTTGATTTCAAGATTGAAACCCGCCAGTTTTTCAGACATTGTGGCTCTTGTGGCCCTTTATCGCCCCGGACCTTTGGACAGTGGAATGGCAACCACCTATGTTGAGAGAAAACATGGGCGGCAGGAAGTGGTCTATCTTTTTGATGAGTTGGAACCGGTTTTAAAAGAGACCTATGGAGTAATTCTCTATCAGGAACAGGTCATGAAAATTGCCGGAGTTCTTGCCAATTATTCAATGGCAGATGCAGATGGGCTTCGAAAAGCCATGGGTAAAAAGATTGTTTCAATGATGGAAGAGCATCGAGAACTTTTTTTGAAAGGGGCAAAAGAAAACGGTCATGATCTTAAAAAGGCTGCTGAATTATTTGATCTGATGGAAAAATTTGGTGGATACGGCTTTAATAAATCTCATAGTGCCGCTTATGCTCTTATTGCCTATCAAACTGCTTATTTAAAGGCTAATTTTGCCCTTGAATTTATTGCTGCCTTAATGACCAGTGAGAGAAGCAATTCTGATGCGGTTATTAAATATATAGATCAATGCCGGACTCATAATATCAAGGTTCTTCCTCCAGATGTAAACAAGAGTGATGCCCATTTTACTGTCTCTGACGGATGCATCAGGTTTGGTCTGGCTGCTGTGAAAAATGTCGGTGCTGCAGCAATTGAATCCATTGTTGAGTCAAGGGACAAAGAAGGTGAGTTTGAAACTATTTATGATTTTTGTGAACAGGTCAATGTCGGTAAGGTAAATAAAAAAGTCCTTGAGGCCTTGATCAAGTGCGGGGCTTTTGATTCAAGTAATACCCGGCGCAGCCAGATGATGGCGATTCTTGAAGATGCTCTGGATCATGGATCAAGGATACAAAAAGAAAAAGCTGATTCACAGCTGGATTTATTTGCAGACTCAAATATGGGAACGTCACTGCCTGTGAGCAGACCTAAACTGCCTGACATTGATGAATGGGAAGAAAATATGCTTTTATCCCTGGAAAAAGAGTCTCTGGGGTTTTATATCTCAGGCCATCCCCTTGATAAATATCAAAAGACGATTCAAAAATACGCCACGGTGAACTCGATCAATATTCAGGATATTGCTGATGAAAAAATGATTCGAATAGGCGGTACGATAAAGACGCTTAAAATTCACAAAACCAAAAAAGGGGATATGATGGCATTTGCAGCCATTGATGATCAATCCGGCAGCATTGAAGTGGTCGTTTTCCCCAATCTTTATGTAAAAAATCACATGCTTTTGACCAATGAAGAGATTGTTATCTTAGAAGCCCGGGTTCAGAAAAAAGAAAATATTGTCAAACTGATAGCAGAAAAAATCGTCCCAATTGACCACGCACAACAAGAGTGGACCCATAGTATACTGATCAGTATAAATTCAAAGAGGTCATCTTCAGATACGCTTGAAAAACTTAAAATTATTATTGAAAATTATCCGGGTGACTATATCGTCTGTCTAAAAATCAGGATAGATGAAAATCCAGCCGTACTGGTTAAACTCTCAGATGACTATACAACCAGTCTGGACCCTTCCTTTTTTGCTGATGTGGAAGACCTTCTGGGTGAGGGTGCTGTTGAAACCAGGTGTGCGCCCGTTAAGGAGAAACAGAAGAAAAAGAAACCCTGGCTCAACAGGAAAAACGGCAGTTAATTGCCAACTATCAGATTATCAACAATCTGCCGGTTCCCGGAAACCTTTTGTACAATATAGAGCGCTTTGTTTTTTTCATTCTGAGATGAAACAATACCAGTGACAGTGACCACATTATTATTGGTATCAATATCAATATTGGTTGACCGGATATCCGGTGCTTTTACAAGCTCAGTTCTGATTTTACTTGTAAGGATGGTATCATTTAAATCCTGTTCAACACTGGTTTTGCCGACAAGGAGCTGGTTTTCAACTCTTCTTACACCTTCCACTCCTCTTGCAATATCTGCTGCCATCCTTCTTTGAGAGGATGATTCTACTACGCCAATCAAGAATACAACACCATTTAATACATCCACATCAATATGAGTCGCTTTTATAAATTCATCTGAAATCATTTTAGTTTTCACCGTTGAGGAGATAACAGAATCATCCAGCATGGTACCTATGGAGCGCTCATCGGTCGCCCCTTTATAACCACCATAGGCAGCACCACCGACAACTACAGCGCCACAGCCTGCGAATAGCAGGCATATGACCAGGCATGTTGTCAGGGCAATGGGCAAAAACAAATATCGTGGATTCATTAGCAGTATCATTATTCAAAATCATCAAGATTAAGGTTGTCCAGGTCAGATAAATCCATGTCTTTTAATAAATCATCTTCATCAGGTATGATATTGTCGTTAAGAATTTTTGGATTTTTTTTCTTAACACGGGTCTGTTGAACTGCAATGATTTGTTTTTTTGGGAAAAATTTTTCCTTAAGCATCAGGCCTGCCAGGTAGAGTAAAAATCCCAGGCCTGCTATATTTAAGAGAATGATAATCGTTCCTATGGTTTTTTTTAGCAGCATAAAATTACAATTTGTGTTGGTTAATCATTTGACGCAAAACGCTTTTGTGTTTATATATAAACTTTAAAAATGAAACAAGCGTTTTGATTTTTTTTATGTGAAAGGAAAATAAATGAGTTGGTTGGGTAAAATGATCGGAGGAACCATCGGGTTTGCATTGGGCGGTCCTATAGGTGCTGTGGCAGGTGCTGCATTCGGGCATACATTTGTGGATAAAAAAGAACAGGCATATCTTTCATCACGCCCTGGAGCCCGGGAGACTTTATCTTCAAATGAACAGGCCCAGCTTGTTTTTTTTACAGCAGCATTTTCAATGCTGGCCAAAATTTGTAAAGCAGATGGCACTGTGACAGACAGTGAAATATCAGCAGTTGAAAACTTTATGAAACAAGATCTTCAACTTGATTTAAACGGGCAGCAGACTGCTAAAAATATATTCAGGCAGGCAGTCAGTTCGCCTGAAAATTTTGATGCTTTTGCTATACAGTTTTATTCAGTATTTAACACCCAGCCTCGAATTATAGAATTGATGATGGATGTATTACTTAGGGTATCTACAGCGGACGGCAGGATTTCAAATGAAGAAGAAACCATGCTGTTGTCTGCCACAAGAATTTTTAGATTTTCCACTACAGATTATGGCCGGCTTAAATCAAAATATGTTAAAGAAACCAATAAGTATTATGCTGTCCTGAAATGTGATGAAACATCATCCAATGAAGAGATAAAAAAACAGTATAGAAAACTTGTAACCGAATACCATCCGGATAAGATTGAAGCAAAAGGACTTCCTGAAGAGTTTATTAAATTTGCCAATGACAAGTTTAAAGAAATTCAGGAAGCCTATGACTATGTGAAAAAAGAAAGAGGACTTTAAATAAGGCCTTTTTCCTTAGTAATGTTCATATAGGTTTCTACTAAGTTGGCTGGAGGTGCTATTTTTTCGGTTTCTTTTTTATCTTTAAGAGATATGGCATCAAATTCACAGACCGTGACGCACAGACCGCATCCAATACAACGATCCAGGTTAACGGCTGCAACGATTTTTTCTTCATCCATCTCAATGGCATCCATGGGACAAATTTCTTCACACGCCTGGCAGCCGGTACACTCATCCTCATCGATGCTGGCCTGAAAGTTGGAACTGACAATTTTTGCAGGCGCCTCAAAATCTTTTATGTTTTTCAGGAGTTGGCAGCAGCAGTCGCAGCAAAGACAGATATTGATGGGTTTTTTTGCATTGGAAGGCTGGGGGACGAGTCCTTGTTTAACCCCTTCTTTGACAATGTCTAATGCCTCTTCCTGGGATATGGTTCGGCCGATGCCCCGGCTTTCATAGATATAGGCTCCACCGCCGAAAATTAAGCAGGATTCACTTATTTTGCCGCAGCCCTTACCCATGATAGTGTGTTCCTGCCTGCAGATACAGGGGGCCACAAGGATTTTTGACTGGGATTTGATAATATTTTCAACCTGCTCATAATCCATGATATTCAGTTCTGTGTTGACGGCTTTGGCAACCGGCACTATCCTCAGTTGATGGGTTTTGTTTTTATACTGGTCTTTTATCAGATAGGGAGCATATTCATTAAAATCCTTAATCAGTTCCTTGGTCAGCCTGTTGACCTGGTATTCCCATATACCAACAACAAAATGAAGCAGCATAAAGGTGTCTTTCCCGTCCCGGTTAACATGGATAATCAATCCTTTTTTGCCCATTTCAATGAGCATGGGCTTAATCGCTTCAGGATTTTTATTGGCCCTTTTCGCTATTGTTTCAGTTGTTTCAAGCATAAGAACAAGGGATAGGTCAAGCTGGGCCTCTTCTTTTGTAAAAAGTTGTTTTAAAATCCTGAGTTCAACGCCTGATTTAGTTTCAGGAAAGCCGCTGGGTGTATTATCAAGATGGATCGCCAGTTTTTTATAGACATCTTTCATGGTGAAAATCTCCGTTTTTGTATTATTCTACAATTCTTCCTGTAATGTTCATGTCACTGTCAAACTGCTCAGGGATAAGATTAATAATTTTTCCTCCAAGGTTATATTTTTTGTTTAAAAAAACGGTTAAATAGTTAGAGGTTGTTGCCTTTAGTACTCCGGTTTTTGAGTCAGGTTTGTGCTGTACAAGTCCCTCTTGTCTTTTATTTAACTGGGCACTGATAAATGCTTTTTGTTTTATTTTGCCAAGTTCCCTCATCCGTGCACATCGAGACTTAATCACCTTTGGATCAACCTTATTGTCAAAATGAAAGGCAGGCGTTCCTTTTCTGGCTGAAAACGGAAAGACATGAAGATAGGATATGGGAAGTTTTTTAATTAACTGATACGTGTTCTCAAACTGTTCATCTGTTTCTGATGGAAACCCAATCAGCGTATCAACTCCAATGCCGGCCGTTGGGATTTTTTTATGAATTTGATGGATAACTTTTTCAAAAAGCGCAGCATCATAGGGCCGCTTCATTTTTTTTAAAATATCATCATCCCCGGACTGTAACGGAATATGGAAATGGTCACATAAAATATTTTCCTGCCTGGCAAGGTTGATAATGCCGTTATTGATTTCACCGGGTTCAATGGAACTTAGGCGGACTCTGTAAATCGGTTTTTCATCATTGATTTTCTCGAGCAAGTCTAAAAGCGATGATTTTTCTCTAAGGTCAAGTCCATACATACCGGTATGGATTCCGGTGATGATCACTTCCTTAAATCCTGCATCATTTAACTGCCTTAAATGCTTTAATACTTGTTTTTCCGGCATACTGACAGAGGATCCCCTGGCATGGGGTACAATACAATAAGTGCAAAACGCATTACAGCCATCCTGTATCTTCAGGTATGCCCTTGTCATCTCCCCTGTTACGGCAGAATCAAAACCGTGAAAAATATTTTCTAAGCTATGGTCGGGTTTTTTAAAAGTTAGAGGGGATTTATTCTCACAAATTGATGCAATATGATTTGCAATTTGAATTTTATCTTTATGGCAGACTATTTGATCTTTTTGGTTAATCTTGTCGATTTTTTTTATTTGTTCAGGATCGGTCTGGGCATGGCATCCTGTGACAATGACCTTTGCATCAGGATTTTCTCTGATGATTTTTCGAATAGCCTGTCTTGACTGCATACTGGCCTTTGAGGTGACAGCACAGGTGTTGATAATAAAGACATCCGCTTTTTGTCTTTTATCCCCTTTTAGCCAGCCCTGATTTTCAAGACTCAGCGCGATACCGTCACTTTCGTACTCATTGACCTTGCATCCCAGGGTATGGATATAAAATTTTTTCATTGAATAATACCGGCCCCTAAAAGCCTGTTGTTTTTGTAGAATACGGCTGCTTGTCCCGGTGTTACTGCATTCTGGGGTTCATTAAACACTACTTCTCCCAACGATCCCTTAAAAGAGAGGGTTGATAAGGCTCCCTTATGGCTGTATCTGATTTTAGTCATCATATCTAAGATAGTGTTCGGGTCTGAAAAATTCCAATTTATATGGGCAACGGAAAATTTTTTCCGGGACAGATCATTTTTAAAACAGACGTTCAGGATATTATTTTTGATATCAATTTTTCTAACATAATAGGGTTCTCTTGCTGGACAGTCTATGCCTCGTCTCTGTCCAATGGTAAATTGATGCAATCCCTTGTGACGTCCGATTGTTTTTCCGCTCATATCTACAATATCACCATGACTTGGGGTGGATATTTGCTTTTCTAAAATAAATCGGGAAAAATTATTGTCATGGATAAAACAGATATCCTGGCTTTCACTGGGATGAGTCGGAGATAAATGCTTTGATTTGGCAAATTCCTTAACCTCTTTTTTTGTCATACCAGCCAAGGGGAAAATGATTCTTTCAAGCTGTTGATCTGATAACATGGATAGAAAATAGCTCTGATCCTTTAATGGGTCATGTCCTTTCTCAAGATAGCATCGAGAAATTTTTTTATCCGGATAAGAGATTGGGTTAATGATGGTGGCATAATGACCCGTGGCCAGATAATCAGCACCCATCTTTTGTGCCTGTTCTAAAAGAACGCCGAATTTAATCTGTTTGTTACAGATGATACAGGGATTGGGGGTTTTACCTTCAAGATATGTCCGGATAAAATATTGAATGACTTTTTTTTCAAAGGTTTTTGAAAGGTCTATACAGGTAACAGGGAATCCAAGTTGTTCTTCAAGCCGCACAAGATCTGGCGATTCTTTTTCATAACCGGTTATAAAATGAATGCCAAAAATATGTTTATAGGTTTGTTTTAAAAGATATCCCGAGACAAGCGAATCGACTCCACCACTTAACGCAACTGCAATAATCGGTTTTTCCATCAGGCAACTTTTTGTGAAATTTCCGAGAACAATCCCATAGCCCTTGTGGGACAGGTGACAAGACAAAGCTCACACACACTGCATTTTTGTTTGTCAAAAATAACTTCCATTTCAGGTCGTTTGATATAGAGTGCATCTGTCGGACAGACGGCTGTGCATGATCCGCAATGGGTACAGATTTCTTCGTCCTTATAGATTTGATGTTCAGGACTGGATACAGACACTCCCTGATCTTTCAAAAAATTTACGCCTTTGTTAAAACTGAGTTTTGACGAAGATGAAATTTCAAGAACCATATATCCTTCCTTTTTGTTGGATATTTTAGCACTTAAAATATTAAACAAAAGGTCAAATTTTTTTGTTAACTGGCAGACCAACGCTTTTTGGGCAACTTTAGCTGGAAAATTCAATATTATTATTTTAGAATACAATCTTTAGCCTCCGATTTATATGCTGTATGAATAATTTTCTTTGACAAAATCATGACGTTAAGTATTATGACTTATTAGGTCAAGATTTATTTCAAAACCGCTTAGTTATACAATAAACAGATCGAATAGACAATGTTGTTTTAAAAGGTTGATCTATGAACAAGTTTGCATTCGGATTATCCAGTTATACTCTTAAGACTTTTTCCGGTTTTTCTAAGGCAAACATTAAGGTTTTAGGAAAGCACCATATCCCGGATGGTTCTGTTATTTTTACAGCCAACCACTTTACACGGATCGAAACAATTTTTCTCCCCTTTCATATTCATAATATAACCAAAAAAGAAGTCTGGTCACTTGCCGCGGCAGAATTGTTTGATGTGCCTGTTTTACAGGGATTCTTGAATAATCTGGGCGCTGTATCCACAAAGGATCCCCACAGGGATGAACTCATTTTAAAAACATTGTTGTCAGGAGATGTTCAGTGGATTATTTTTCCTGAAGGTATGATGGTTAAAAATAAGAAACTGATCAAAAAGGATCAGTTTTCCCTGACCGATGAGGGGGTAGTGAGGAGACCCCATACCGGTGCTGCCATTGTTGCCCTGCGCTGTGAATTCTACCGCGAGCGTTTAAGAAGAATGAAAGAAATGGGCGAGCCTGAATTTGAAAGGCTTGTTCAAATATTTGAAATAGAAAATATCGACCCGGTTCTTGACCGGCAGACGTCTATTGTGCCGGTCAACATCACCTATTACCCGGCAAGCCCAAAAGAAAATATTTTAAGTAAAATAGCCCAGATAGTGATGAAAGAGCCCTCAAAAAGGGTCATGGATGAGTTGATGACAGAAGGCAGTATGCTGTTTTCTAATGTGGAGATCACTATTCGATTTGGAGAGCCCATTCATATTAAACCCTATTTACATGATCCGTATATTGAAAGCATGCTGACGGTTAAACGGAAAATCAAATTTGATGATGATATTCGCTCGAAGCAGATAACAAAAAAATCTTCCATCATCATTATGGAAAAATATATGTCAGCCGTATATGCCATGACAACCCTTAATTATGACCATATTCTTGCGTGCATCCTCAAGCATTTTCCCTATCGAAGAGACGGTATTGATATCTATGAATTCAAGTGCAAGGTTTATTACGCAATCTGCTGGCTTGTATCCAATAACACCTGTTGCTTATCTGAAGCATTCCTTGAAAATCAAATCCATCTTCTAACTGATGATCGCTTCAATCGGTTTTCTGATTTTTTTGCCATTGCTGAAAGTACAAATGTTATTGAAATTATAGATGGTAAGATGTTTAAAGATCAGACCAAATTTATCACCCAATCAAATTTTCATACCATCCGGATAGAAAACCCCATCCTTGTCATGGCCAATGAAGTGGAACCGGTAAAAGAGGCTGAGATTTTTTTTAAAAAAGTGGCACAAAAATCCAGTGATGAAATTATGGATCTTGTGAAAAAAAAGGTTTTGGAAAAAATAGAGGTTGATTTTTCCAAAGATTATAATGACCATTATATTGAAGGAGAATCAAAGAAAAGAAGAATCGGAAGGCCTTTATTTCTCAGGCACAAAGATCCCATTGCAGGTATCTTATTGATTCATGGTTATATGGCTGCCCCGGAAGAAATGAAAGCCTTTGCGAACTATCTGCACAAAAAATCTTTTTCAGTATACGTACCAAGACTTAAAGGGCATGGTACTGCACCTGAAGATCTTGCCGAAACGAGCTTTGAACAATGGATAGAATCGGTTGAAGAAGCCTTTGTTGTCTTACGGCATTCATGCAGGAAAATAATTGTGGGCGGGTTTTCAACCGGCGCCGGGCTTGCTCTGGAACTGTCTACAAGAATGGAGGATATTGAGGCTGTTTTTGCCGTTGCACCTCCCATGAGACTTCAGGACCTGGGATCTTATTTTGTTCCGGCTATTGATACCTGGAATACCATGATAAAAAAGATTCGTCTGGATACAATTGCAAAAGAATTTATTGAAAATCATCCTGAGAATCCTCATATAAATTACGCAAGAAACCCCATTGCAGGCATCCATCAGCTGGAAAAACTCATGGAACATCTTGAATCAAACTTAAAAACCATCGATAAGCCAACCCTGGTGGTCCAGTCCAGAAAAGACCCTGTGGTGAACCCCAGGGGAACCCTTAAATTATTTAACCGGCTGGGGTCTGATACCAAGGAATATTATATTTTTGATTATGACCGTCATGGAATCTTAATAGGGGAGGGTGTTAAACGAGTTTACAAAGCCATTGAAAATTTTGTCAGACAATGGGTTTGAATGGGTTTGATTTGAATTTTACAGGCTGAATTCTAATTAAAAAAGGCTATCATAAAATATATTTAACGATAGCCTTTTTTAATCAAAATATTGAAAAAATTATTCAACAATCATCATTGTTGACGGATCAAGTTTGATCCTTTGATCGGTTCTGTCCCCATCTTTTAAAACAACCGCTTCTATTTTATCTTCCACAGGATGAAGTAAAACAGCCTTGCCAAATTTGTCTTTATACGTTTCAAGCTGGATGGGAAATCCACTATCACATAATTTTTCTTCCCTGTGGTTTTTCATGGAAAACCAGACAAAAATGGAAAATTCCCGGTTCAGGTTTTCAAGTTCTTCAAGGATGTTTGAAAGATCCTTGTCAAAATTGAGTCCATCAATAATCATAATGGATGGCAGGGCAAGGTCAGCCTTTTTAAAGCTTTTAAGATAATCTCTGATCTTGCCGGTATCAAAAGTGGCTTCAGTATAACTGATTCCAACTTTATTGGGTTTGATGTCCTGCCAGAGCCGAACGGTTTTCTGAGGATCAACATACCCGATATAATCAATGAGATTTGAGTATCCTTCTTTATACCTTAAATTAATTTTTTCCATGGGATCATCAAGGCTGATATGGAGAATTTTTTCATCGTTTAATAGTCGGGTCAATGCGATTTGGACAAGAAAACTGGTTTTTCCAACACCAGCCCGTGAAAGGACGGCACCGAATTTACCGTCTTTTATGTTCTTAATCCCAATGGTTTTTGAAACCGGGCTTTTAGAAATGAGATCTTTTTTTAACATGTTTCCTCTCTTTATATAAAGGTCTTATTATTTTTCTTTTTTTTCTTCTTGTTTTTTTCTGGCAATCTCTTCTGAAACAGACTGCGGTACCTGTTTGTAGGTTGAAAATTCCATTGTAAACTGTGCCTTTCCCTGTGTAGCAGATCTGAGCACAGTAGAAAAGCCAAACATATCAGATAACGGCACCTGGGATTCAATGACGGACATGACGCCTTCTTCCTGGGAACCCTGAATAATTCCTCTTCGCTGGTTGATCAGGCCCATGCAGCCGCCCTGAAATTCATTGGGAGTTTCAATAACAACCTTCATGATGGGTTCTTTGATGACCGGCTTTGCCTTGAGGTACGCCTCAAGAAAAGCACCTCTTGCTGCAGATTGAAATGCCATTTCTGAGGAATCCACTGCGTGATAGGCACCATCGTCAATGGTGATTTTAATGCCGGTAACAGGGAACTCTAGCTTAGGACCTTTATCCATGCAGCCTTTAAATCCCTTCTCACAGGCAGGAATATATTGTGTGGGGATTCTGCCGCCGGTAATTTTATTTACAAATTCAAATTCTTCTTCACACGGCTCAACAAATCCGGCTACGCGGCCATACTGCCCGGCACCACCGGTCTGTTTTTTATGGGTATAGTTAAAAAGAGCTTTTCGGGTAATGGTTTCTCTGTAGGCAACTCTTGGCTGACCGGTTTCAACTTCAGCATCATATTCTCTTTTCATTCTCTCCACATATACTTCAAGATGGAGTTCACCCATACCCTGGATAATCGTATCACCGGTTTCATGATCCACATAGGTTCTGAATGTCGGGTCTTCCTTGGTGAACCGGTTTAATGCCTTTGACATGTTGATCTGGGCTTTATTGTCCTTGGGTACAATGGATAAAGATATGACAGGCTCCATAACATGCATGGCCATCATGGTATAATTGATCTTTGAAGAAACAAAGGTATCTCCCGAGGCACAGTCAACACCAAACATGGCACCGATGTGACCGGCAGGTATGGCCTCTACTTCCTCCATCTGTGCAGAATGCATCCGGATCAAGCGGCCCGCCTTCATTTTCTTGCCATCTCTTGAATTGATTAAAGTATCACCTTTATTAATACATCCTTGATAAACCCTGATATAGGTCAACTGGCCATATTGACCGTCTTCCAGTTTAAAAGCCAGTGCAACGGTTGGTTTGTCAAAACTGCTTTCAAGAATAACGGTTTCTTCATTGTTATCAAGATCAATGGCCTCATTTTCAATATCAAGAGGGGAAGGCAGATAGTTGATAACGGCATCCATCATGGGTTGAACCGCCTTGTTTTTATAGGCAGATCCAAGAAATACAGGGGTCATTTGTCTGGCAATAGTTCCGGTTCGAACAGCCTGCATGATTAATTCTTCTGGAATTTCTTTTTCTTCAAGAATAGCGTCGGTGAGATCATCTGAGTAAAGAGAGACCGCATCAATCATTTCTTCCCGCGCTATTTCAGCATCTTCCATCATATCATCCGGGATATCCTTAGTGACAACCTCTTCACCGTTTTCTCCTTCAAAAAAATAGGCTTTCATTGCAACAAGGTCAATGACACCCTCATGTTTATCTTCAAGTCCTATGGGAAGCTGCATCATGACGGAATTATGTCCCAATTTGTCTTTGAGCTGTTGACTCACTTTGACAGGATTTGCACCAGATCGGTCACATTTGTTAACATAGGCAATACAGGGGACTTTATATCTTTTCATCTGCTGATCCACGGTAATGGATTGTGACTGAACCCCGGATACAGAACACAGAATCAATACAACACCGTCCAGAACCCTTAAAGACCGCTCAACTTCAACCGTAAAGTCGACATGGCCCGGCGTATCGATGATATTAATATTATGTTTGTTCCATTCACAATAAGTGGCAGCTGATGCAATGGTAATGCCTCTTTCTTTTTCCAGTTCCATGGAATCCATGATAGCGCCGGTACCGTCTTTGCCCCGGACTTCATTAATCTTATGGATTTTGTCAGTGTAAAATAGAATTCTTTCAGTCAGTGTGGTCTTACCGGAATCTATATGGGCACTGATCCCAATATTTCTTACTCTCTCTAAATCTCTGATCATTTTCAAATTATCCTTATGAATAAAAAAATAAGCCTTTGCACAATTTTAGAACGCAATCCTTGCCAAAGGCTTAGCCGTATTTTAATATTGCTAAATTATTGCGATTTTGTTAATGTGAGCCCGAAGTCAAACTTAGCTTATGAAAACGAATATAATATATTTAAACTCTTAATATGTCAAGTAAAAATTATTTTTGTGCATAATTTACAAGAGCAATCCATTCAACAATTTAAACATCACGTACTGAACGGGTCAAATCATCTGGGGATCAATGTTTCCGAACATCAGGCTGATTTAATGGTGATGCATGCAAAAGAACTGATGGCGTGGAATAAAAAAATAAATCTTACGGCCATTAAAGACCCTTTAAAAATTGCTGAAAAACATTTTATTGATTCCATTGCCGCTGTCTTATTTTTTAAAAATGAAACCTCTCTTATCGATTTGGGATCAGGGGGGGGATTCCCGGGTATTCCCATTAAGATCATGAATCCATCCTTACGGGTTGTTCTCATTGATGCGTCCAGGAAAAAAATCAATTTTCTAAAACATGTGATACGGACCCTGCACCTGGAAAATATTGATGCCGTCCATTCAAGGGTTGAAGACCTTCATGATCACAAAGCCTATAAAAATAAGTTTGATGCTGTTATATCCCGTGCGTTTACAAAGCTTTCAGGTTTTGCAGAGTTTGCCGTGCCTTTTTTAAATAACAAAGGCACAATTTATGCCATGAAAGGGAAAAATGCAGAAAAAGAGATTACATCTGCCATTTCAGAGAAATTTGATTTTAAAATTGATCATTATCAACTCCCTTTTGAAAAATCAGATCGATATATGATCAAGTTATTGTTAAAATTTTAGATTTGCCACAGACGGGTATTATTGTTTGGAGAAGGTTCAACTTGAAGTAAGGGTCAAGAG
>QMMT01000003.1 GCA_003647385.1 Deltaproteobacteria bacterium | reverse complement strand
GGAGTATTGAATATAGATGGAGAAAAATATGGAGAGATATAAGCGGAGTTATCCGATTTCCTGGGAACAGCTTCACCGGGATTCAAAAGCCCTGTCATGGAGGCTCCATGACATTGAGAAATCATGGAAAGGGATTGTGGCAGTTACAAGAGGCGGCCTTGTCCCTGCCGCAGTGATTGCAAGAGAACTTGGGATATACTATATTGATACGGTCTGCATCTCCACCTATGACTGGAAAAAACAGGGGAAAGCAAAAATCTTGAAAAAAATTGAGGACTCAGGAAAAGGGTTTTTAATTATTGATGATCTTGTGGACACGGGCTCAACAGCCAGAATTGTCAGAAAAATGTTGCCCGATGCCTATTTTGCAACCGTATATGCCAAGCCTGCCGGTAAACCCCTGGTGGATGCCTATGTAACGGAAGTCAGTCAGGATACCTGGATTCTTTTTCCCTGGGATTCAGAGTCTCAGTTTGTTGAACCCATTGCCGGCAACTAAAAAAACTGCCCGGGAGTTTAAAGGCTATTCCCAGGCAGGTAATTCTATTTACTTGGTTTTATTGATGATATTTCTATGGGCCATCAATCGGATGGCATTAATTTTTATAAATCCTTCCGCATCTTCCTGGTTGTAACCACCTTCAATATCCATGGAAGACAGATCCTGGTCATACAGAGAAGAATGGCTTGTCCTGGCAATGGGATATGCCATGCCTTTATAGAGTTTCAGGGTAACTTCGCCGTCAATGACTTCCTGGCTTTTATCAATAGCCACCATTAGAAATTCCATTTCAGGGCTGAACCAGAATCCATTGTAAACCAGTTCAGCAAACTTGCCGGAGAGCATGTCCCGAAGACGCATGACCTCCCGGTCCATGGCAATGCCTTCAATATCTTTGTGGGCTTCATGGAGGATGGTGCCGCCGGGTGTTTCATAAACCCCCCGGGATTTAATCCCCACAAACCGGTTTTCAACCATATCAAGGCGTCCAATCCCATTTTTCCTTCCTAAAAGATTGAGGTATTCAAACAGCTTAAGGGCATCAGTTTTAACAGTATCATCTTCAAGATTGGTGACTTTAACTGGAATACCGTCCTTGAATTCTATTTTTATTTTTGTGGGGCTGTCCGGTGCGTCCTCCGGGGATACCGTATGGGAATAAATGCTGTCCTCACACTCATGGGCCGGATCTTCAAGAATACCGGCTTCATGGGAAATATGCAGCAGATTGTCATCTTCACTATAGGGTTTGGATGCGGTCTGTTTGGTCTGGATACCATACTTTTTTGCATACTCAAGAAGGTCGGTTCTCCCCTTGAAAGCGCTTAAAAATGCCGTATTTTTCCAGGGCGCAATCACTTTTATTTTGGGGTTTAAAGCATAATATGACAGCTCAAACCTGACCTGGTCATTGCCTTTACCGGTGGCACCATGGGAGACATACTCCGCATTGACCTTCCTTGCAATCTCTATTTGCTTTTTTGCAATGATGGGTCGGGCAATAGCCGTTCCCAAAAGATATCTGCCTTCATAAAGAGTGTTAGCCTTATATACGGGAAAGATATAATCCGTGACAAACTCTTTTCTCATGTCTTCAATAAATACCTTGGATGCACCGATTTTCAGTGCCTTTTGTTCTGCTGCTTGAAAATCTTCTTTCTGTCCGATATTGGCCATATAGGCGAATACTTCATAGCCTTGTTCCAGCAGCCATTTTAATATAACAGAGGTATCAAGCCCCCCTGAATAAGCCAGAACAACTTTTCCTTTTGACATTGGATCTCCTTATTATTTTTTTAATTCCGGTTCGTTTCAAATATTATGGCCTATTAATGAAGAAAAACAATAAAATAGTCAACAAAAAATGGCTTTGACAACGTCGAATATTCTAAAGGAATCGGTGGATTCCATTATGATCAGGTTTACCAGGTAATTTATCGGGATATTTTATATTGTGAAGCAGGGTTGATTTAAGTATGCTGGTGGTTAAAAATAGACAGTGTAGCAATTACTTATAAAAGACAGTAGTCATGATAGGATTTTATCATGGGGTTATATGAAACATATGTTTTACCAGGTCTGACCCATTGGGTCTGCAGTCATAAGGATTTATCGAAACAACGCAAAAAGGTGGTACCCCGGGCAAAAGGAAGAGTCCTGGAAGTGGGTATCGGTTCAGGGTTGAACCTGCCGTTTAATGTTGATTTTATCGCTTTGACAGGTGAAGAGATCCCGCTGGAAAATCATTCGGCTGATACAGTGTTAGTGACCTATACCTTATGCTCGATTCCGGATGTAAAAAAAGCATTGAAGGAAATGAACAGGGTCCTCAAACCTGGCGGCGAGCTGATTTTCTGCGAACACGGCAAAGCGCCTGATGATCATATTCGCAGATGGCAGGATAGGGTGAATCCTGTCTGGACAAAGATCAGCGGTGGCTGTCATTTGAATCGACCGATTCCGGATCTTATAAAGGAGAGTGGATTTGACATCAGATACCTGGAAAGCGCATACAGCAGTCCGTTGAAAATTGTCAGTTTTAATTATTGGGGGATGGCAGTCTGTGGATAATTTTTTTATTAAAAGAGTGAAAAAGGGTGAAGAAATTTATAGAGATCTTCAAAGACATCTGGATAGCCAGGCCGTAGGGTTCCCTGCGACTAAAACCGGAGCTGACATCAAAGTATTAAAACATATTTTTTCACCCCGGCAGGCAAAGATCGCAACTTGCCTGGATTTTAAACCGGAATCACTTAAAGAGATATATAAAAAAACCAGGAATCTGGTTGGGTCACCTGAAGAATTGTCTGATATCCTGTCGGCCATTGAAAAAAAAGGGGGGATAGAGTCAAGGGGAAAAGGAGATGAAAAAAGGTATTGCAATGCACCCCTGGTCGTGGGTATGTATGAATTTCAACTGAATAATCTGACACCTGAATTTATAGAAGATTTTGCGGAATACACGTCTGACATAAGATTTGGTGTGGAATTTTTAAGCACAAAACTGCCTCAAATGCGAACCATACCCATTGCCAGGAGTATTTCGCTTAAAAGTAATGTCAGTACCTTTGATGAAGTGGGGGAATTGTTAAAAAAGTCGGAAGGATCTTTTGCTATTTTTGAATGCATCTGCCGCAAGAAAAAAAGGCTGCAGGGAAAATCCTGCCAGGTTACGGATCGAAAGGAAACATGCCTTGCTGTAGGAGATTTTGCACACACAGCTGTTGAAAGTGGTATGGGAAGAACGATTGGCCTGGATGAGGCCATGGAGATTCTTGAAAAAAACCAGAAGGAGGGGTTGGTTCTCCAGCCATCCAATACAGAACAGGCTGACTTTATCTGTTCCTGTTGTGGCTGTTGCTGTGGTATGCTCAGCATCCACAAGAGTATCCCCAAACCGATGGATTTCTTTGTGTCTAATTTTTATGCCCAGGTCGACTCGGGCAACTGCAATGGCTGTGGTATTTGTGAAAAAAGATGCCAGGTGGGAGCAGCAAAGATATCTGAAAAGAGACAACAGGCATTTATTGATCTCAACCGGTGTATCGGGTGTGGTCTCTGCCTGCCTGCCTGCCCGCAAAAAGCAATAACCCTGCAGAAAAAAAATCCACAGATAAAGCCACCGACAACACGGGATGATCTGTATGATATTATTATGGCCAGAAAGAAAGGGAAAATAGGCAAATTGAAATTGACAGGTAAATTGATAATGGATGCCGTAGTAACAAGGCAAACCCATTTGTTAAAATAGTGTTTGAACGAAAACTCACTCATCTGCTTCGTTGCTGCAAAAAGTTGAAATCCTCATGTACTACAGTACACTCCGGTTTCAAATTTTTTTGCGCCTCGCATATGAGCAACTTTTCATCCAAACACAGGTTTTCGGTCGGGCACTGAATAAGTGGAGGAATTTATGGAAAACGATATTTATGCAGATCTGGCAAGACACATGTCTATGATGGGACTTCCTCTTACAGAGGGTCTTGTGGATATTTTAAAGGAAAATTTTACGGCTGAGGAAGCCAAAATCGTCATGATGCTTCCGGCTACCGACATACCGCTGAAACCGGTAACAATTGATGAGCTGGCTGACTTAAAGGATATAGATCAAAAGCACCTGGCTGACATTCTGGAGGGTCTGACAGAAAGAAAGCTCATTTTTTCAGGAGAGAATGGGGTGGGTGAAAGAGGCTATGCGCTCCATCAGGCAGGTTTTGGTTTTCCTCAATCATTCTTTTGGGACGGCTCAAAAAGCCCTTACGCAATTAAAATGAGCAAGCTGGTCATAAAATATTTTAACCGCAAAGTAACAAAACAAGCCTTTGGCGGTAATAAAACCAAAGCATATCGCTATATTCCCGTCCACCAATCGATAAAACCGGATGTACAGGCTGTTCTTCCCCACGATATGATGAAGAGTGTACTTGACAAGGCAAAACTGTTTGCGGTAGCCCATTGCACCTGCCGGGTCCAGGCGGGCCTCATGGGAAGAGCCTGCAATCACCCACTGGAAGTCTGCCTCAAGTTCGATGAAATGGCACAATATATCATTGAACAAGATCTTGGCAGACAGATTACCCGGGAAGAGGCTGGACAAATCGTTCACAAAGCCGCAGAAGCAGGCCTGGTCCATTTTGTTGACAATGCGGCCGGTAAGGTGAAGCACAATTGTAATTGCTGTGGCTGTGCCTGCTGGAATGTCGGCACTATCCGGAGACGAAAGATTCCCAGAGACGAGTTGATGGCAGTTTATTTTATCAGGAAAACAGACCCGGATCTCTGTGTGGGCTGCGGGGAATGTATTGATATCTGCCCGGTGGACGTCATAACGCTTGAGGATAATGTGGCAACGATTGATGAAGACTGGTGCATTGGCTGCGGTGTCTGTGCAACAAAATGTGAGTTCGATGCCTTAAATATCATCTACCGTGAGGATCAAAGCCCGGTCCCGGCAGATTTTGAGACGCTCCATAAGGAAATTCGTAAATTCAATGGGGAAAAATAAGATCAAGGCTATACTCTCTGATAAATTTGACGATGAGTATTTCTATTGATTGACAATTGAACAAACAACCTGATATTGAAAAAATAACAAATACTGATTTCCAGCATGCTCATGACTGTTTTAATGAAATAATATAGTGCAAAAGTAATAGGATTATCAATGAATACGCCTTTTGAAAAACTTGAAACCATTTTTTATGCAAAAAAATCGCTATCCAAAAACGAACTATTCTCTCTGTTTGACAGGGTAAAAATCCCTGAAGAAGTTTGTTGGCGCACCATTTACAGGGCAATTTTTGATGCCAGAATTGATCTTGACTCAAATAGAGATCGAAAAATAACCAGAACCCAGCTTGAGCCCCTTATGAAGAAGGCATTGAAGAATGCCAGGGATAATATTTTTTCAGAAAACAGACTTTTAGACCTGATCAAAGACTATAACACCATCTCTTTTTCCGTTTGTCACAAACAGATAACAGAGGTCTTAAAAGAACTGGGGAGTCTGACAAAAGAGTTCAAATCGATGAGTGTAAGGGGGCAGGGGAGGATAAAAAACCTTGAATCAGACACCATATCGGTGGTTGAATTGGATCTTTCCCTTGATGATAAGATCAAATTGATTAAATCTAAATTCAAGGAAACAATTGAAGTATTTCAGGACGATTTGGTAAAACTGGACCACCTGACTCATACGGATCATTTGACAAATCTTTATAATAGACGGTTTTTTGACGAACGGTTAAATTTAGAAGCTTCCCAGGCTTTAAAGAAGAGAACCTGCTTAAATCTTTTAATGATTGATATTGATGACTTTAAGTCGTTCAATGATACATATGGGCATCCCATTGGTGACCAGGCTTTGAAAATAGTTTCAAAAAATATACAGATTGTTTGCCACGATGAATCAGGCAGGGCAGGGATTGATTTTTTCCCCGCCCGGTACGGCGGGGAAGAATTTACCGTTATACTGCCTGAAGTAGATGAAAGTCAGGCTTTGAATATTGCAGAAATAATAAAGACAAAAATCAGCAATTATATGTTTGTCATCAGGAATAAAAAAGGCCGGATTCTGCATGAAAATTTAAAATTGACAGTAAGTACCGGGCTTGCCACACTCAATCACAAATATAATAAAAAACAAGGGATAAAGGATCTTGTCGAAAATGCCGATGCTGCCATGTTTGAAGCTAAAAAAGCAGGAAAAAATTGTGTAAAAGTCAGTATGGAATCTGATTTGCATACACCTGATTTGTAACAGGGAAAATGATGGATTTCAACAAAGAACACTTACTGGATTTGCTGGCCCAAATAGCGCCGAATCGATACCTGCAGGCACTATTGATTATCCTCTTGTTTTTAGGCCTGGCAAAGATCATGGATGTGATCATCACACGTGTTTTAAAAGGATGGATAGAAAAGACTCATCTTAAACTGGATGACCAGGTCCTTGAAATTTTTCACAAGCCTGTCTTTTTGAGTATCATTCTTTTCGGCCTTGTCCTGGCCACTGAAAGATTGGCATTTAAAGAGACCATAACCTTCATTACTTTGAGCGGCCTGAAAACCGTGGCCATATTTTATTGGGCGGCAGCTGCCGCTAAATTCCTCAGGCTTTTACTCAACCTGGTGAGTGACGATCAAAGCCGGTTCAAGTTGATACAGGATCGGACGCTGCCGCTGTTTAACAATTTATTGATTCTTCTGGTAACAGGTCTGTCAATTTATATTGTTTTTCTGGTCTGGAATATAGACCTGACAGCCTGGGTGGCCTCTGCCGGTATATTGGGCCTTGCCATCTCCTTTGCGGCAAAAGACACGCTGGCCAATTTGTTTTCCGGTGTATTTATAATGGCGGATGCCCCCTATAAACTCGGGGATTTCATAGTACTTGAATCCGGCGAGCGGGGTGCGGTGACAAATATCGGTATTCGCAGTACACGCCTTTTGACCCGTGACGATGTGGAAATCACAGTACCCAATTCAATTATGGGAAATACCAAGATTACCAATGAAGCCGGCGGCAGACATGAAAAATTTCGTATTCGTGTAAAGGTCGGTGTTGCTTCTGGGTCTGATATTGATAAGGTTCATAACGTTTTACTTGATGTAGTAACAAATTTTCCGGATGTCTGTATGATCCCCCAGCCGCGCGTACGATTCCGGGCATTTGGCGATTCAAGCCTTGACCATGAGTTATTATGCTGGGTGAAAAGGCCTGTGCTACGCGGCAAGGTATTGCATCTGCTCAATACCGCAGTTTATAAACGATTTATCCAGGAAGGCATTGAAATACCCTTTCCCCAGCGGGATATCCATGTCCATTCAGCATCGGCGCTTACTGCAGACATTGAACCTGTGTAAAATTCTATAAAAATTAAAAAAGAAGATGCAATTGAACTAATCGATAACCTGATTAAAAAGTGATTCTCTTAGGATATTTCCTAAATTTCCTGGAAGCATACAAATAATACCAAACCAAAAAATACAAGACACATGCCGGCAATGGAAATACTGTTGGGCAAAGGCGCATTCAGAATCAAAATCTCTCCCATGAGTGCGAATATGACCTCACTGGATTGGGTGGCATCCACCGTAGCCAGCTCACTTGGCTTGCAGGCTTTATTACGTGCCATTAAAAAAAGACTGGTCGCTATAACGCCGGAAAAAAGAGCAACTAAAAAAGTGTTAAAAATCTGACCGGTTGATGGCAGTTGCGGCCTTACAATCCCGACCAGTATCAGCCAGAAAGGCACAGAACCCCATGATAATAGCAACACTTTATTAAATGCATTTTCCACAAGGGGATCATCAATTTTGGGAAGAGATGGGTTCCCATTCGTTGCTTCCCATACAAGCTGGTTCCCTATTGGATAACAAAATGCCGCAACCAGAACCGGAAGTCCTCCCATAAACAATTCGCTTAATGATGACAATTGCGCATGACTCAAATTGATCATTAACACACCAATAAATATAATAATGGAAAAAAGCCATACTTTTTTGGGAAAGGATCTTCCAAAACCCATTAAAACAACCAGTGTGGCAATAATCGTCAGCTGCCAGGTCGCCGCAATGATCCACCCGGGTGAATGATCCGCACTAAAGCAGATTAAGGAATAAAAACCCCCAAACCCAATACTGCCGGTCATGATCCAGAATTTCCAGTTTTTGAAAAAAAGCCGGACCAGGCCCTTCATCGTATCAAATCCCTTAAACAAAGAGATAAATCCTGACAAAATCAGGATCATAAAGGCATACCGAAGACTAGCCGACCACAGCCAGTGACCGCATTCCAGACTCATCATTCGGTTCAGAATAAAGGTTGTACTGAAAAACAGACCGGATAAAAGACCAATTGAAATTAATGAAATCATATTTGTAGTTTTTATTTGTAATAAATTTTTGTGTCATTCTATCAATTCGGGTATATTATCGGATATAATACTATTTAGGAAATAACAAGGGGTTTGAACTCGCTGCTATATCTAAACAATATTTATTAGGATAAAAAATGAAACTGATCGCAGACAACCTTCGAATCACAAAAACAGACATGCAGGGTGCACTTAAAAACCGTGATTCCAAACCGATAAAGGAGCTTGTGAAGCTGTGTGTGGCAAAGGGATCTTGTGCCATTGATGTGAATACCGGGCCTTTGGGTAAATCACCTGAAGAGGATATGGCATTTTTCATTGAATCGGTGGAGAGTGTGACGGATCTGCCTCTGCTCATTGATACCTCTAATCCTGTGGCCATGAAGGCAGGGCTAAAGGCTGCAAACAATCACGTCATTATTAACGGATTTTCCCTTGAACCCCGTAAACTTGAAAAAATACTGCCCCTTGCAAAAGAGTATGACGTGGATATTATAGGGTTCTTATTGTATCCTGACAGCCGGGTGCCAAAAGACGAGGTACAAAGGTTTGAGATTGTGCTTGAGCTGTTTGAACAGGCGCAGGCAGCAGGGGTTTCAAAAGAGCGGATTATTATTGATCCCATTGTCCCGCCTTTGGCGTGGGAAGATGGTATTGTCCAGGCAAGGTCTGTTTTAAATGTTATCAGGACACTGCCTGATTTGTTGGGATTTGAGGTTCGGACCATTGGTGGGGTTTCCAATTTGACCACTGGTGCAGGAGATAAGGAAAAAAAGAATCTTATGGAGCAAAGTTATGTGGCCATGCTGGCTGCTGCGGGTTTGGATTATGCTCTGCTGGATATATTGAATGGAGAAGTTGTGGCGGCTGCCGGAGCGGCGGGTATTCTTGCAAAGGAAGAACTTTTTTCCTGGGGCATGGTTCCCGGATAACTAAAAAAATTGTCAGGAAAATATTATGAAGATGTTTAAAAAAATATTGATCATTATCCCCATCGTCTGCGGCATTATTTTTTTTGTGGTGATGAAAAAGAATAAAAAACCACCGGTTCGTCTTGAGAATAAAGAACGGGTTCAGACGGTTCGGGTGATCCCTTTAGAAAAAATGACGGTTGTGCCGCGGGTCATCACGTATGGATATGTTGAAGCAGACCGGACCTGGCAGGCAATTTCCGAAGTCAGTGGAAAAATTGTCTGGGTTAATAAAAATTTAAAAAAAGGATATTTTTTAAAAAAGGGTGAGATTCTGTTTAAGATTGATACCACCACATACGGTTTGGCTGAAAGCCGGGGGGTGGCAGATCTGATGAGCGTGGATGCAAGACTCAAGGAGCTTGAACAGTCTCGGAAAAACACAGGCCGCCTTTTGGCCATTGAGAAAAAATCCCTTGCCAGTGCTGGCCAGGAGTTGAAAAGAAAACGTGAATTATTCGAAAACGAGTATATTTCTTCTTCTGATCTTGAAAAGGAAGAAAGAAGTTTTCTGACCCATCAGACCGCAATGAACAATCTGCAAAATAAGCTTGACCTGATCCCCTCCCAGAAAAAGGCGTTGCTGGCCCAGAAAAAATCCGGTGAATCTATTGTAACGGAACGAAGACTGGATGTTGCCAGGACTGAAATTCGTGTACCTTTTGACAGCCGCCTGTCTGTCGTGAATATTGAACTGCACCAGTTTGCATCGGCCGGAACGGTTCTGGTTGAAGCTGAAAGCGTTGACCGGGCAGAAATACCGGTCTTCCTGACACCGAAAAGTTTTATGACACTTATGCCGGGAAAGTCTGGGACCGGTACAGGGACGATACCGGATATGGAAAGCCTCCGTCAGGCTATCGGTATTACAGCCAGGGTCAGGCTCCCCCTGGATGATGAAATGCCGATTGAATGGGATGGTACCTTTTCCAGGATCAGTGAATCCCTGGATCTTAAGACCGGGGCCATTACTATCTACATCTCTGTGGATAATCCCTATGAAAATGTTATTCCGGGGAAACGACCGCCTCTGGTCACCAATATGTATGTGGAAGTGGAATTAAGAGGCAGGCCGGTGTCCGATCGGTTTGTGATACCCCGAAGTACGGTCCACGACAAAAAAGTCTATATCAGCACCCCTGAAAACCGGCTTGAAATCAGATCAGTGGAAGTTGAGTCTTATATGGAGAACCTGGCAGTGCTGTCCCACGGGCTTAAAGAGGGAGAAACGCTTGTTCTCAGCGATTTGATACCGGCAGTAGAAGGAATGCTGTTAAAATCGGTTGAGGCTGTCGATATTTTAAAAGACTTAAAACATCAGGCCCTTGGGGAGGCCAGATAACGATGAACGTATTTAAACAAGTCATCTCTTATATGTGTGATCATCCCACGGCAGCCAATCTTTTGATGCTGCTGTTTCTCGCCCTGGGTGCCATCTCTGTGACCGATTTAAAACGGGAAACTTTCCCTGATTTTTCAGTCAATGCCGTTGAAATACTGGTGACTTATCCCGGGGCCACTGCCGATGATGTGGAGACCTCGATATGCCGGCGTATTGAAGATGCCATTGACAGTGTGAGCAATATTGTCGAAGTCAAGAGTACGGCCATGGAAAACAGAGCGTCTGTTATGGTGGAAATGGTGGAGGGCAATGATATCATTGAGTTTTTCAATGATATCAAAACACAAGTTGAGGCCATTAATGATTTCCCAAACGAAGTGGAAGATGTCATTGTCAAACGGATCAATCGGATAGACCCGGTAGTATCCGTTGCGATTACAGGACCCATGAGCCCTTTGCACTTAAAATTGTATTGCGAAGACTTAAAAGACCGGTTAAAGCATCTTAATAGAGTCTCCCAGGTGGAAATCTTAGGGTTTTCCGATCATGAATTTTTAATTGAAATACCGTTCTACAACATGATGCGGCTGGGCCTTTCCGTGTCTGATATCGAAGGGGCTGTCGCAGCCCAGAACATAGACCTGCCGGCGGGAAGTCTGGAAACCAGGGATTCAGATATCCTGATTCGGTTTTCTGAAGAAAGAAAAACCCTTTATGATCTGGAAAATCTCATTGTAGCATCTTCCCAGACAGGTGTTGAGATCCGTCTGGGGGATATTGCCTCAGTTACCGACCGGTTTATGGATGATGAGGATAAGATCCTGTTTGACGGAAAACGGGCCGGGCTTCTCCAGATTAACAAGACCAAGTCTGAAGATGCATTGAGAATCATGGATGCGGTAACCAGGTTTTTAGAAGAAGAGGAGGCCCGCGCACCGGCAGGTATTTCATTTACCACTACCCAGAATGTATCTAAAATTGTCCGGGACCGTCTCCAAATGCTGCTCAAAAATGCTGTAGCCGGGTTGATCCTCGTATTTATAGCCATGCTTCTTTTTTTCCCATTTGGTTTTTCCTTCTGGGTCGTCATGGGACTGCCGGTCTCTTTTTTCCTGACCTTTTTCTTTATGAAACACTTAGGGCTTTCCATTAATATGCTCTCCATGGTCGGACTTTTAATCGGCCTGGGTCTTCTCATGGATGATGCCATTGTGATTGCTGAAAATATTGCGGTACATCTTGAGAAGGGTAAAAATACCTTTAGCGCCACTGTGGATGGTGTCTCTGAAGTGGCAGCCGGCGTATTTTCTTCTTTTTTAACCACCTTATTTATTTTTGGGGCTCTTGCGCTGAGCATGGCAGGGGACATCGGGAAGGTGCTCTATGTCATACCCGTTATCCTGATCTTGACCCTGTCCGTAAGTCTTGTGGAAGCATTTTTTATTCTTCCCAATCACCTGTCCCATTCTCTTTCAAAACATGAGAATAAAAGCAAAGAAAATCAGAAAAACCGCTTTCGTCAAAAGATGGAAGCAGGGATCAACTGGGTCCGGGAAAAGCTTCTTGGCCCTGTTGTTGATACGGCAGTTAATTTCAGGTATCTGTTTGTCGGACTTATCGTCTTTGCTTTTATGGCCTCCATTTCCATGATTGCCGGCGGATACCTGAAGATTCGAGCTTTTCCGGATATTGAAGGAGATGTGCTCCAGGCAAGGATTCTATTCCCCCAGGGGACACCGCTTGAACGAACAGAGCATTATGTGGACCAGATGGTTGATGCAGCCCAAAAGATGAATGGCCGGCTTTCCTTATCCCAGCCGGCCGGGGCTGATCTGGTGGATCATATCAGCGTATTGTACAACACCAATGCGGATGCAGGAGAAACAGGCAGTCATGTGGCCACTATTTCTCTGGATCTGTTAAATGCGGAAAATCGATCCGGCACCATGGATGATATCATCAGTCAGTGGCGAAGTCTTGCAGGCGATATCCCGGATGCCATTGCCATTGCTTTTAAGGAACCCACAATCGGGCCTGGCGGGCTCCCCATAGAAATCCGCCTCACGGGGAACAGCCTTTCTGAATTGAAACTGGCATCCACACAACTGATCAACTGGTTTTATTCTTATGAAGGGGTCTTTGACCTGTATGATGATCTTCGGCCAGGCAAACCCGAAATCCAGGTAAAGCTTAAAAAAGGAGCTAAAATAAGGGGGTTTGATGCCAGAACCGTTTCAAAACAGCTGAGGGCTGCATTCTACGGTACCACGGCCAGTGAGATCATTGTCGGAGATGAATCCTATGAAGTCAATCTGAGGATGACAGGTGACGACAGGAACAGCATATCACACCTTGAAAATTTTTATCTCATGAGCGGCACTGGGGAGCGGGTGCCCTTAAGCACCGTAGCATCCATTACCCACAGCCGGGGGTACGCGGGAATTAAACGGGTGAATGCAGGCCGAACGGTGACAGTAACCGGGGATGTGGATACTCGGGTGGCCAATGCAGCGGATATTATCAAGGATACAAAGAATAGATTTTTGCCGAAATTAAAAAAACAATTTCCCGGAATCACCATCGGGCTGGAGGGCCAGGCAAAGGAGATGAAGGCATCCATGGGTGGTATGGTAAAGGCCTTTGGTATCGGTATTTTTGGTGTGTTCTGTCTTTTAAGTTTTCAGTTCAGATCCTACCAGGAACCCCTGGTGATCATGGCCATTATTCCTTTTGCCCTTATCGGTGTGATCTGGGGGCATATTTTTATGGGGCTTGATATCTGTATGCCCAGTATTCTGGGATTTGTATCCCTGGCCGGTATTGTGGTAAATGATTCAATTCTTCTGGTCAGTTTTATTAAACTAAACACGGCCAGGGGTAAGTCTGTGGAAGAAGCAGGAAAGATGGCATCAAGGGAGAGATTCCGGGCGGTGCTTTTAACCTCTGTGACCACTATTGCAGGATTAATGCCCCTTCTTTCGGAGAAATCCATGCAGGCACAGATTCTTATACCGCTTGCCTGTTCTATTGTGTTCGGGCTCTTGATGTCCACTATACTGGTGCTGCTGGTGGTGCCCTGCCTTTACACCATTCTGGCGGATTTTAATCTGGTAAGGCTTACTGATGACAATTCTCATTAAAATGAAATACAATCAGTACAAGTGTTATTTTTATTGTTCAGTATGATTAAGATTTAATGTTTGATCTTGCTACCTTGGCCTCGTCAAAGGATGCCATCTGACACATGATCTTACAGGCGGCATCTGCCATATCAATGGCAAGGGCAGCGCCTGTGCCTTCACCCAGCCGCATGTCAAAATCGATCAGCGGAATAAGATTCATATGGGAAAGTGCTGCTTTCTGGGCGATCTCCACTGATTTGTGGCCGGAGATAAGATATCCCTGGATTGCAGGATTAATGGCATAAGCCACAAGTCCTGCCGCCGTTGAAATAACCCCGTCAAGAACAATTGCGGTCTTTTTTGATGCAGCCGCAAGAACAGCTCCTGCAATACCGGCGATTTCAAACCCGCCGATTTTCTGTAGGACCTCAAATCCGTTGGCAGGATCAAGGGCATGGAACGCAAGGACCCTTTCAATGACGTCTGTTTTGTGTGAAAGCCCCTTGTCATCAATGCCGGTTCCCCTTCCTGTAGCCTGGGCCGGTGGTATCCCTGTAATAATAGAAATAATGGCAGAGGCAGAAGTTGTATTGCCGATGCCCATTTCACCAAGGCCTACAATGTCGATGGGGCGTTTGTTATAAGCATCCAGAAAGGTGGTCATCCCGTTTTCAAGGGCCATAATCATCTGCTGTTTTGTCATGGCATCTTCAATGGCAAAATTCCTTGTTCCTTTGGCAACTTTTTTTATGATCAGGTCAGGATGAGGTCTGAATTCCCGGCTTACTCCCATATCCACGACCTTCATCTCTATATCGTGGTGACGGCACAGAACATTTATGGCGGCACCACCGTTTAAAAAGTTATCCACCATCTGGGCGGTTACCTCGGATGGATAGGCTGAAACACCTTCTTCGGTAATGCCATGGTCTGCTGCAAACACGAACAGGTTTTTATGTTGGATTTTGGGATTGAGATCATTCTGGATCAGACTCATCAGGACGGCAAGGTCTTCAATTCGACCCAGAGCGCCAAGGGGTTTTGTCTTGTCATCCATTTTAGCCGTGGCAGCTGCAAGTTTGCTGCCCGGCAGGGGGCTGATATTCTCAATAATCTGCCTGCAAAGGCTGTCAGGTGCAAGATCCTCCTGGCTGATGCCGGGAGGTTGAATTTTTTGTGTTGCAAAGGCCGGCAAAACAGCAGATGTAAGGCTGAAATCAAGGATATATTTCAGATATTTCCCTGAGAGCACCTTAGTCATAAGCTGTGGCGCTTTCTGGGGAGCAACAATCTCTTCGATCAAAAGTTTAAACTCGCTTTCATGGGTCTGCATGAAGGGAATTGCCTTTCGCATGTGATCCTTTGTCATGCCGTAGACGCCGGAGAGTCTGGCTTCTTTATAGTGGAGAAGGTTTAAAAGGTTGGTTTCAATGTGCTCGTTTTTTGAAATCCCGCTGAAAAAGGAAATCTGTCCCCCTTTGCCAACCTTAACAATGCCCTGGCAAAAGGCAATATAATCGGCACAGGTATTGATCACCAGTTCAAATTCACTCTTATGAGTATCCTTGGTGCAGGGGATACCGGTTGCTGCGAGGAAGGGGGCAACATGGTTTATTTTGGCCTCATTTTTTTCAATGATGTGAGGAACAAGCCCCAGATGTTGTGCATAAAGGGCTGTGATCAGTCCCATGGTGCCGGAACCTAAGATCAGTATTGGGTCATTCTTTTCAAAGGTTAATTTTTCAAAGGCATTGATGACACACCCGACGGGCTCTGCAAAGCAGGCCACATGGGTAGTAAGATTATTCGGTATGGGGATCAGGCTGTCGTGCGGCAGGACGGCCTGGCTCGCAAATCCGCCGTCCGTATGGAACCCGGTGATCTTCATGTCTTCACAGAGGTTTTCACGGGCGGTTTTACAGAAACGGCAGGTTCCGCAGCTTTTTCCGGGCCAGACAATGTATCGCTGGCCGGTTGGATCCTTAACCACCATTTCATGGCCTAAAACCCTTGGAAAGACAAGGTCCCTGTGGCCCTGTTCCCACATTTTGGCATCTGTTCTGCAGATGGCACAGCAAAGGACATGGGTTTGGATAAATCCGGATTCAATTTTGTCTGTTTTTATATCTTGACTGATTTCAAGTTTTTCAATTTCAAGCTTTCCGAGACCTGTTAATATCATTTTCATTTTTTATAGATCCTCTTCGGTCAAAACGAGTTTTTTAATGCAGACATCGGTAAATCCCTGTTCTTTGATGTGGAACACATGCTCCTGCACTACTTCCATCTGGTTCAAAAGGAAGACGTTTGCTTTATCAATACTGACAAGTAGAGGAACATGATCCTTGAACCGGATATACTCCTGGCCGGATTTTATAATCAGTAATTCCATTTTATTATCCTTGATTTTATTGTACAAGGCTGTGAAGCCTTGCCAATCCTTTTTTCGGGGTTCTGTTCTGGGTCTCTACCCATTTTTCAAGGGTTTGAAAGGCAGTGCCGGATTCCAGGATTTTGGCGGCCTTTTCAATGCCTTCTTCAAGAGTTGTTGCCCGATCTGCTGCAAGGAAAATCAAGCCTGCATTGAGAATGGCCGCATCTTTTCTGGCGCTTTCTTCCTTATTACTTAAGAGAGCGGCAAATCGTACGGATTCTGTTTTAATATCTTTTTCAGGTGAAAGATCATTGCAGTCCTTGATTGAAAGACCGAGTTTTCTGGGATCAATGGTAAACTCATCAATTTCATCATTACCGGAAATTCTCGCGCAATGGGTAACCCCGCAGATTGAAGCTTCATCCATGCCCTTGTCTGATTCGTCAATGGAACCATGCAGTACAATAGCGCTTTCATAGCCGATTTCTTTCATGACATCTGCCACCGGTCGTATCATTTCTCTGGCATATACGCCCCGAACCCCAATGGAAGGAAGGGCGGGGTTGGCAAGTGATCCTGCAATATTGAGGGTGGACCCGAAATGAATTTGGGAGAGGATTCTGCCAAGGGCCATAGGATGGATATGGGGACTCATTCCGTTGAACAGCCCAAGCCCTGCTGTTTCAATGCTTTTGACAACAATATCAGCCGTACATTCCACATCAACTCCCAGGGCTTCTGCCATATCAACGGTTCCACAGATAGAAGTGATGGCCCTTGCTCCATGCCTTGCCATGGGGATACCGCCTGCAGCCGCAATAATGGATGCCGCCGTACTGATGTTGAATGTTTTAAAGGTGTCCATACCGGTGCCGCTGTTTTCAACGGTTTTAGCCCTGTCATCGATATCTACTTTAGTGGTGTCAAGATCATAAATGGCTTCCCATGCTCCGGCAACTTCTTGTTTTGTTTCTGTTTTGGATGTCAGGGCCGCAAGGAAAGCTCCCTGCTGCATGTCGGTGATGTCATTGTTCAAAACAGAGACAAACGCCTTTTTTGCTTCATTTCTTGTAAGATTTTTTTTCTGGATGAGACGGGTGATAATTTTGCCGAATTCTTTGTTCAATGTCTGGGACATATAAAAAATACCTCCTGAATAATAATATGCTTATTCAACAGGATCTTGTTCCAGCAAAGAATCCTAAAATTTTGGTTGAAGGCAGGCTTTCCGACTTACGGATCATCCTACTCACTGCTCGTCTTCCCCTTCCTAAAAAGAGTGACATATATTGCAGTTTTCGTTCCCGATCACGGCAACGGCTGGCATGTGACGGATTTTCACCATCTTTCCTTTTATCCCGGGATTTGAACTATGACAAATCCCAAAAGCACCTTTATACCTGGAAAGAGCTTATACCTTTTGGGGCTTTATTTTGTCAATTAATAAATAATTAATATTTTTCAATCGGGTACTAACCCAAAATGGTCAGGCATGCACCAGTCAGTGCCAGAAGGATGGCAATACTCTTATTTACAGTAATTTTTTCTTTTAGAAAAACAGCAGCCAGGATAAAAATAAAAACAGTAGACATCTGGTTTAAGATAGCCGCCCGGGAAGCTGTTGTATATTTCATTCCCGCCACCCAGAAAAGCAGAGCAAGGTAATTTCCTGTAACTGAAGCCGGAAAGGAAACAATCCATGCTTTTGAAAATTTGAGCTCTTTGAAATATTGGCTTCGCTTGGGGTGGCATAAAATAAGGACAAGCAGGGATAAGGTTCCGGCCACTAGTCGGACAAAGGTTGCCCAGAAGATATCGGTGTGTTCCAAAAGCTCCTTGATCATTACTATGCCGGCCGCCAGGAAGATCATGGAAAGAGAGCCCATCATAATACCGGACAATAAAATTTTGTCTTCCACTATTTTTTTTGTTACTTCTTTCTTTTTCATTGAGCCTACAAAAACGGCTGTAAGAACCAGAAGACCGCCAATAATGGCATTGGTGCTTAAATTTTCTCCCAACAGGATAAAAGAAAAAAAGATCACGCAGGGAAGATAGAGGCATTCCACAATGGCAACAAGGCTTGCGCCAAGCCTGTTTAAGGCAATGAAAAAGAAAACATCTGCCAGTGTAATCCCGATAAAGCCTGAGAGGGCAAGCAAAAGCCAGTCATTGATGGGCTTGTCCGGGAAAAAGGGGATATTTAAAATTACCATGGTCAGGGAGACGAGAATCAATGCGACAAAACTGATATAGATATTGAGAGAAACAGGAGAAAAGACTTCTCCGCTTTTTTTAAACAGGATCACAGCGCAGGCCCAGAAAAAAGCCGAAGCCAGAGCAAATACAGAACCCAGCATAGTTATTTACCTTGATAAATGTTGAAAAGTCTGCTTTTCAGGTGGGGCAGTCCTTTTCGTTCATCACAAAGTTTAAAATTGAGAGGAGCCGGTTGGTTTTTTAATGTCACGATCGTTTCCAGATCGCATAATGCTATCTGTTTGATATCTTGGTTGTTTTTTGCCATTTAATACGCTATACTCCGTTATCTTTGAGGAAAATTACTCTATCTTTGTTTGGGTATGAAGTCAATAAAAGGTTTAGAGAAAATAATAATAAAAATAGAAAGTTAAGTGTACATAGATATTGAAAAATCATATTTTTAAAAAATGCAGATTATGGTTGACGATGGATATCGCAGGGTATATTTAGCAGGATCGAGAATAAACAATGGCGTTTGTTCTTAAACATAAACAATGGTGTTTATACCGGGTTTAAATAATCCAAGATTTATTTTAAGAAGGAGGCAGGAGAGAAAAATGGAAACAATAATGGATATTGTCAATGCAAGGGATCCGTTTGAAAAAGAATTCCATCAGGCAGTAACTGAAGTTGTTGAATCAGTAAAACCGGTTCTGGATAAAAATTCAGAATACCGGCATGCCAGTATTATGCAAAGAATCGTTGAACCGGAACGTGTGATTCAGTTCAGGGTTCCCTGGGTGGATGACCAAGGTAAAGTTCATGTTAACAGGGGTTTTAGAATCCAGATGAATAGTGCTATCGGGCCTTACAAGGGCGGCTTACGGTTTCACCCTTCCGTCAATCTTTCCATCTTGAAATTTCTTGCCTTTGAACAGGTATTTAAAAATGCATTAACTACGCTTCCCATGGGCGGCGGGAAAGGTGGTTCAGACTTTGACCCCAAGGGAAAATCAGATAATGAAG
>QMMT01000002.1 GCA_003647385.1 Deltaproteobacteria bacterium | reverse complement strand
GTGTTGCAAAATTTCTGGAAGAGGCTGGAACAAGTAAAACTCAAATGTTTATATAAATATAACATTAAAATAATTTTATGATTAGGAGAATAAAATGAATGATACGATCCAAACTGTTAACTCTCTTAACTTAACAGGGCTTTCCTGTCCCATGCCCATTGTGAAAGTCAGTAAAGCCATCAAGGAAGTGAAACAAGGAGAAATAATTGATGCCCTGACATCTGATCCAGGTGCTCTAACTGATTTTCCTGCCTGGGCCAGGACCAGTGGAAATGAAATCATAAAGACGGAAACAGAAGGGGAGAACACCCGATTTTTTATTAAAAGGAATTAGTCTTTCTAAGGAGAAAATCAGTATGCGTAACCGTATCGTAATATTTTGTCTGATGGGTTTGTTTTTGTCAACTGCCATGGTTTTCGCGCAAGGCAAGGGAGCAAAACAGATAAATCTCCATGGCGGAAAACAAGGAGATATTACTTTCCCCCATCATATGCACCATACTGTCGTCAATGACTGTATGGTGTGTCATAAAGATTTCCCCCAAGAGCCCGGTGCGCTTCAGGCGTCCAAAGATTCAGGTGCACTGAAGAAAAAGCAGATGATGAATAAAACCTGTCTCAAGTGCCACAGGGACAGAAAAAAAGCTGGAAAACCATATGGCCCTGTAAGATGCTCAGGATGTCATATAAGATAAAGATAGCAGTTTGTTGGGCGATGATAATAGTGCAGCGTATATAATGCACATTTATCACGGGTCTGTAAATCGTCTGCTTTAACAATGACACCAGACAAAACGCGTCAGCGGGTGCAGGATAGGCCCGCACCGCTGAGCGTTCATGTTTTATCTATTAATATTTATCCTTTAGAAAGTTCAATGATTCATCAATAGCCTTTAGGGTGAGGTCCAGGTCTTCCTGGGTATGTCTGTAACTGATATAGGCATGGTGAAAAGGAGTGAAAAAGAAGCCTTTCCGGATCAGCTGAGTGTAAAAATCCTTTCGCTTACCCTTGTAGGCACCTGTTTTGTCTTTTTTAAAGGTGATATAGAACATGGGGGCAACACCGGTGAGCTCAGCACCCACATCATGCTTATCGATCAAGGCCTGGATATCTTTCATGAACCCTTCGCCTTTTTCCCAGATATTTTCCAGTACATTATCCCGCTCAAGGATTTCAATGGTTTTAAGCGCAGCAATAAAGGCCTCGCTGTTGGGAAAAAAGGTGGAAGAAATAAACAGCTTTGATTCAGCTGCCATCATGACATCCTTTTTCCCTGTCACAACCGAGATGGGATATCCATTGCCCATGGCTTTTCCAAGGGCTGTTAAATCAGGGGTTACATTATAAAGTTCCTGAGCACCGCCCATTCTAAGCCTGAAACATGTACGGATTTCATCATAGATCAGGACAGCACCATATTTGTCTGCAAGCTCTCTTGCCCCTTCAAGGAATCCCGGGGAAGGTAGTTGCATTTTTTGATGGTTGGGGTGGCCAAAAGGTGTCATGATGATGGCTGCGGTATCATCCCCATGGGTTTTCATAAGTTCTTCAAGCTGATCAAGTCTGTTGTATTGGAATTCATAGACATCTTCAAAGAATTTTTTTGGAATTCCACCTTTCATTTCAATGCACCAGTCATGCCAGCCATGGTAACCGCAACGCATGACTTTAAGTTTGTTTGTGTGGGCTCTTGCAATACGGATGGCCGCTGTCGTAGCGTCGGAACCTGTTTTTAAGAAAATACTCATTTCAGATGACGGTATAATCTGTGTAAGTTTTTTAGCTAGAAGATTCTGGTATTTCTGGGTCAGGGTAAAACAAAACCCTTTCTCTTTGATCTGTTTATAAACCGCTTTATCAACCTCTTCTTCACGATACCCCAGGATGACAGGGCCGTAACCACAAAGAAAATCAATAAATTTATTGCCGTCAACATCAATCAGATGCGCGCCCTGGCCTGATTCAAGGAATATGGGGTATTCTCCGTCTATAAAATCGCCAGGTTTTCTGGCACCCAGAACTCCTCCGGGAATGAGAGTACTTGCTTCTTCAAAAAGTTCCCGGCTTTTAGTGATATTTAATTTTGGCGTCTCTTTCATGGGAAATCTCCTGTATAGTTTTAAACTCAGGGTTAAACTTCAAACATGGATGAAATTTTTTCAGTCTGATGGATTCTGGCCCCTCTTTTTAAAAATGCACCAAGAAATTTGGCCGGGTCCACACAGCCTTCCGGCGCCACTACACCTTTTTGTGTTATGTCACCGGCGTCCATCATAAGGGATGCTATGGAGGCGGGAAGTCCCGTTCCCGGCGCCATTCTGCCCACCATATCAGCGGTGTAGGTGATCCTTTTTCCATCTCTTTCCCCTTTGACAATGACTTTAAGACCGGAGGACTGGGGCCCGTTATCTCTTCCTTCAGGGATGGTCTCCCAGAGTTTAAGTGTAATGTCATAGGGTGTTACGTCGCTGCCCTTGATATCGATGGGGTCTGTACCTAAAAGGCCCGTATTTTTCTGCTCCTGTATCAATTCATCCACCCATAACGGTATAAGTGCGCCTTTAATAATAACATTTTTAACGCCTTTAATATATTTGGGCAGTGTCAAGGGCTGGGGATGACCCACATAACGGACATGACATATTCCAAGAGGGTCAAGAAATTTTTCAGCCACAGGTTCAGTTCCGCCTTCCACAAGGACAAGTTTTTCATCAATGTATTGAGGGATTTTCCCAAGTGTCATGTGAAGACTGTGATCCCAGGCTGCCCCTGCAAGCTCGGCAATGCTGACGACCCAGTAAAGATAAATTTCATCCACACTGTCCAGTTTGTCTGCATACCATTTAACCAGAATATTATTGGTTCCCGGATCAGATCCCATGCCGGTGAGAACTGTGATTCCGGCTTCTTTTGCCAATGTATCAATATCAGAATTAAATAGAATCTGGGTTCCCTCATAGTCATCACAGATATCAATATAGTTTACCTTTGCTTCCACAGCCGCTTTTGCCACAGGCACTGCAGTCTTGTAAAAGGGCCCGGCACAATTGATAATAACATCGACTTCTTTAAAGCTGTTTACCATGGTGTCATGATCATTGACATCCATTTTGATAAGCGTTATTTTTTCATTGTCACGCAGTTTAGGCGATACTCTTTCAGGATCAGGATATAAGTCAGCTAAAATAACTTTTGTAACCTGTTCCTGTTTTATCAAATCCCTTGCAACACCCTGGCCCATACCACCGACGCCACCGATTATCACTGCACGCATGTTTTTTCTCCTCTATTATATTTGAATTGTATATATTTATTGTTAATTCTCTAACAAAGACATCAAGGCACAGAGGACAACTACTCTTTGTGTGCTTTGTTGCCAGGTAGGAGTTAAAATTATATTTTCAGTACCAGGGCAGCACCTGTATCTCCGGCTGCACAACCGGTAAAGAGCATATACCCGCCTCCTTTGTCTGCCAGTTCTTCAATGCCTTCAATGATCAGTCTGCCGGCCGTAGGTGCCTGGGGATGACCAAATATGAGAGAAGATCCGAGATTGTTGAATGAATTCACATCAATGTTCATCTGATTGGCCAGATAGATATCATTGGCGGCAAAGGGATTGTGTGTCTTGATCACTTTTACGTCCGTAATGGAGATACCCGCCTTGTCCAGGGCCATCTGGGCGGCAGGGACCACTGCCATAGCCATGAATCCTTTTTTTGACCTTGAAAATCCATAGGAAATAATCTGCGCATCCTTTGATGCATCCTGGCTTATTTCTCCTGCCTTCTCTTTCGTGGTGACAATCAGGCCGCAGTTACCGTCAGCCGGATGGGTCTGAGATCCGAAAGAATGGGAACCGTCCGGCAATACCGGTCTTAAGCTTTCAAGGCCCTGCCTTGTGGTGGGCATAATCCCTTCATCTGCTTCAATGGTCACGGTTTTCTTTCTGGATACCTGAATACTGATTGGAAACATGTATTTTTTCTGGAATTCCCGGTCATTGGCCAGAGCGTCCATGTACTGTTCATACCGCCGCAGGGCCAGTTCATCACATTGCTCCCTTGTGACGCCTGTCTCTCTGGCAACATTCTCAGCAGTCTGGATCATGGCATTTCTGGCCCAGGGATCTGTATTAAACATGTCCATGACCCAGTTTTCTGAAATCACCTGACCGCCGGGTCCTTTTGAGTTGGGCCAGATGGTGTGGGGACCATTGGAGCACCGGTCCGTCATCAGAGTGAATACCTGTTTGTAAATTTCTGTCTCAATACCCATTGCTGCCTGGAATATGACAGTGGTTGAGGTGGAGCATGCCTGGCTGATAAGGCAGCCCGGGATATTATGAGCCCCAATCAAAGCTGATGCCCAGGGGCCTCCATAAAATGTATAGGGCTGGCCAACAGTAGCTCCCAGGATCAGGTAATCAAAGATATCAGGGCTGATATTTTCTTTCGCAAGCCAGTTTTTAGCGGTTTGGGATCCTAAAATTATGGAATGTTCATTTGCAAGGCTTCCCTGCCATTTAGCAAATGGCGAGGAATAGTATCCTTTGTATGGGATAAACGCTTTAGTCAACATGATTAAATTTCCTGAATTTATAATTTTTAGATGATCATTTTAACTTAATTAAATTCTCTTAAAATGGCTTCCAGCACACTGCCGCCGATGGCCCGTGCTTTTTCCGATATTGTAGTGCAATATTCAATATTTCCTCTGGGATCAATGTCACCGATTTTCAGCTTGTCTGTGACGCTGATGTTGTTTCTTATCTGTCCTCTTATAATTCCTTTGATTTTAGTGGTGACCGGTTTTTCATCAACAGTTCCAATCACATCATTCTTTTTGACAAGTGTGCCGATGGTTAAGGAAGACTTGAATATGCCTGTACAGGGTGCTCGAACAACCCTTTCTTTGGTATATCCCTCTATATTGCCGGGGACACCTGTATTTGGTTCAGGGCAGCCTTTTAATATAAGCCTTCCAAGGTTGTGGCCCCGGTTGGTTTCTATGGCAATATGTACATCTTTACCGGCTTCAAATCCGGGACCCAGGCTTATGACCAAAGGGGCTTCAAAAAGATTTGTTCCCAGGTTTTTTTTTGCAATAATGGCATCAATCACCACATCGGGCCGGATTGCCTTAATGCACGCCCATTCGGGATCGACAATAACAGGAATTGCATGGTTGGCCCAGGCCGACTGGATGTCCTCCGTGTGAAAGACTTTTTGGGCTGTAACACCTTCCACTATCATCTTGTCATCATGGATGGCTTCGCAGAAAGAGACCTGTCTTCTCACAGCCAGGGGGTTGCGGGTCTCCATCATGAAGATGCACTTGAAATTTGACTGAAAAAGGCGACAGGCAGTCCCTGTGGCCATTTCTCCCGCACCTTTTATCCCAATAATCAGTTCATGGAGTGGTTTTGTCATAATGGTATTTCCTTGCAGTTATCTTCCAAATGAACAGACAGGATAGTGACAGACCTTACAGTTCATGCACAACCCTCCGTGACCCATGGCAGCTATATCATCCGCACTGATATTTTCTCCAGCCAATACCCTGGGAAAAACCAGATCAAACACGGTTTGCTTATAATAAAACACACAGGCTGGCAGGCTGATGACAGGAATATTGTCCAGCAATGATATCATGAGCATGGCACCGGGAAGAACAGGGCTTCCGTAAAAAGTTTCATCAGCACCGGTCCTTATCACCCCCTGGCGGGTAACATCATCCGGATCAACGGAAAGCCCTCCAGTGGTGATGATCAGCTCACACCCAAGCGCCTTTAATTCCAGGACAGCATCGGATATGGCCGTAATATCATCGGGAACAAGGATTTTTTTAATAAGCGTGCAGTCAGCGTCTGTGATTTTTTTGCCCACAGAGGGCCCAAAATCATCTGTAATCAACCCTTTATACACTTCAGAACCGGTTACCACGGCACCCACTTTCAACGACCTGTAAGGTTTGACCGAAAGAATGGTCCCTGTTTTTTTTGTCAGAGCTTCAAGTGCTTCAATGTTTTTTGTGGGGATGGTCAAGGGAATGATCCTTGTGCCTGCAATGATTTCTCCCTTTTTACAGGGAAAATTGTTCTTTAGCGTGGCCACAATAATACTGTCCATCCGGTTGACTTTCAGCAGGGCATCCACATCAATTTTTAACAAACCTGCACAAGTTGTGCTGATATTGATTTTACCTTCTCTGGGGTCTGAAAATTTTAAGTTTGGGTCTGAAATAGCCTTTGCAATTCTTCTTGCCGCATCATCTTCATGGAGCTGGTCTTTTCCCAGATCAAGCACATAAAGGGTCTGCTTTCCAATTTTTAAAAGTTCAGGGATGTCCACTTTTTTTACAACATGTCCTTTTTTAAACCCGACCCCTTTGAATTTTCCCCGGATAATCCGTGTCATGTCATGGGCGAGGATTGTCCCTACGGCATCTTCAACTTTGATCTTTTTCATTTTTTTACGGGAGCCTCTTTTTCATCCTGGGCTTTTTTCTTTTTAATGGCCGCAAGAATCTTGTCCGGAGTTAACGGAAAAGAGTCCATGTAAACACCAATGGCATTGCTGACCGCAGCACTGTAGCCTTGAGCGGCTGACATGGCAATGGACATAGCAGCTTCCTTGGCACCATAAGGCCCTTTGGGATCAATGGATTCCACAATGATATTATTAATTTTAGGGGGCATATCACAGGCCAGAGGCAGCTTGTAATCCAGCATGGTGGGGTTGATGCATCTGCCGCCTTCCCATTCATGGTATTCGGTGAGCATGCCACCCTGTCCGCCCATGGCAATGGAACCTTCAAACTGGCCTTCAAGGACCAGGGGATTTATGCCATATCCCACATCCTGGGCTGCAGTCGCCTCAAGCACCTCAACCAGGCCCGTGTCAGGGTCCACCTTGACTTCAATAATGGTGGTGCCAAATGAAAAGGCTTCACACATCTGTCCGTAAGGATTTTTCACCCATTCACGCTTCATGTCCACTTTGGGCCAGTATCCGCCTTCGGCATTGACGGAATTAAAATTCAAAAGGCTGATTCGAACCACTTTTTTAATGGGGATGGATTTTTCCGGATCATCTTTCACAAAAATTAAACGGTTTTTAGCAGCAAGGGTATCCGGTTTTACCTTAAGCACTTTTGCAGCCACCTCAAAGAGTTTTTCCTTGCAGTTTTTTGCGGCATTCATTACAGCCTGGCCGCCCACAAAGGTGGACACCTGGGAATATGATCCCGGATCAGAAGAGGTGGTCTCGGTGTCTGCAGATACGAGATGAATATCTTCAGGTAAAAGTCCCAGCTCTTCGGCGGCAATCTGGACCAGCATATTGTCATTGCCCTGGCCGTTGTCCACAACCCCGGACATGACCGTTGCCTCTCCATCTTCATTGAATTTGATAAAACTTTGAGAGCCGCCCCTTATTCCCATGGGAAATCCTGTCTGTACGGAATTGGTTCCGATGCCGATACCGTGAAAGGGAGGAAGTTTTCCCCATTTTTCCTTGAACCCTGATTTTTCAACAGCCTTGTGAATAGTTTCATCCATGGCACAGGAATCCACATAGGATTTTGTGCTGGTATATTCACCAGGCTTCCGGCAGTTTCTTAGCCGTATCTCAACAGGGTCAATACCCAAATGGTCTGCAATCATGTCCAGCTGGATGTCAAGACCACAGGCAAATCCCCGTCCATGGGTCCGTATCATTCCCCGAATGGGTTTATTGGTATACACCCTGTAACCATTATACCGGACACTTTCCATTCGATAAACCTGTTCCATGGAAAGAAACGGGACACTTGTGGCAATGGGGCCGGTACTGGAATAGGCACCACCATCCATGTAGCAGGTGGTTTCCCTTGCCAGGACTCGCCCCTCCTTGTCCACCCCTGTTTTATGGGTGGTGATCATGGCATGCCCCTGGCGGGTGGCAATGGTATTTTCTTCTCTTGTAAACTCGATTCTGACCGGTCTTTTGGTCTTTTTTGCCAGAAGAGCGCAGATATAGTCCACAGGACAGATTTCTGACCGTCCACCAAATGCACCGCCAATGGCAATTTTTCTGACCTTTACTTTATGAAGGGGAATTTTAAATGCATTGGAAAGGGGTTTTGATTTCATATGGGGCCCGCCATTGGGCATCCAGACCTCCAGGCAGTCTTCATGATCAAACCGGGCCACAATGGCATAGGGCTCTGCCTGAAAATAGGATTCTTCCGGGGCTACATAGGTATCTTCCCTGATGTAGTAAGCTTTTTTAAAGTTTTCATCCACCTGTCCTGTATCAATATTTACATGAATGTTCACATTGTTGGGAAAATCTTCATGAATCAGTTCAGTTTCCGATACCATGGCTTCCATGGGATCAAATACCGGCGGCAGTTCCTCATATTCAACATCTATGAGGTCAAGGGCTTTAAGGGCTGTTTCTTCATCAACAGCCGCCACACCGGCCACTTCATCCCCTATGTATCGAACTTTTTGGGTCTGGATAAATTCCTGGTCCCGTGTATAGGCAAATACGCCCCATTTAACGCCTTCGGTATCTTTGCCCGTGACAACGGATTTAACACCGGGAAGCGCTATTGCCTTTGAGGTATCAATATTTAGAATACGGGCATGGGCATAGGGGCTTCTTTTGATTTTCCCCACCAGCATGCCGGGCAGTTTTATATCAGCAGTAAACTTTGCCTTTCCCATAACCTTGGCCCTGGAATCAACCCGGGGCATCCTTTTTCCGACGATGGTGTAATCAGACATTTTTTACTCCCCCTGGATTTTATAGGGTTTGCTGGAAGTTAAACAATCGGGACAATTATCCTGGGGATTGCCCGTGTGGGCCACTGCATCAACAATCTTTGCATATCCCGTACACCGGCAGATATTCCCGGCAAGTGCCTTTCGGATGGTTTTGTCATCAGGAGAGGGATTCTCTTTGAGCAGGGCATCCGCCGACATGAGCATGCCGGGCGTGCAGAACCCGCACTGGACCGCTCCGTGGTCAATAAAGGACTGTTGAAGATCTGATAATTCATCTCCATTGGCAAGTCCTTCCACCGTCTTTATTTTTGTTCCCACAGCCTCCATGGCCAGGGTCAGGCAGGACCGGACAGGTTTACCATCCATATGAATGGTACATGATCCGCAAATACCTTCACTGCAGGCATCTTTTGACCCGGTCAGGTCAAGTTCATCCCGCAACACTTCCAAAAGCGTATCATTGGGAGAGACCATGACGTCACAGGGTTTATCATTTATATTCAAGGTAATCTGTATCTTTTCCATGTTTAAAACTCCGCTATTCGTTTATCCTTTTACATCAATTGCTTTCTGTGCTGCTTCTTTGAGGGCCTGGAACACCATCTGTGACACCATTTCGCACCGATGTTCAAGGGTAGCTCCCACATGGTGAACGGCAAATGTTGATGCACTGGTCATTGAGGAGTCTGCCGCGTGTTTAAAGGCATCGACATCTGTCAGGCTTTTCCCCTTTAAAGAAGATGATTCTTGAACAAGAAAGAGAGGTGACCTACTCATGGCACCCACAACGATCCGCACATCTTCTATTTTATTTTTTTGGGATTTGGATGGTTTTAAAAGAACACCGGCACAGACAATGGGGTAATCAATGGCAGACCGGTAGGCAAGACGTTTGTAAACACTTTGAGCGCCCTTTACCGGTATGATGATCTCTTTGAGGAGTTCATGGGATTCCATGGCAAAGGGCATGATGCCGTCCGTGGTATAAAAATTGGCAAGATCCACGGTCCGCTCTCCGCCTTTCCTTGCCAGGGTAATTTCAGCCCCTAAGGCCATAAGGGCTGTGGCCCCGTCAGACTGGCAGGTGGAGTTGCACCGGTCTGCTTCATCCCGGGCATAGCAGATTTTTCCCCCATCCTTGTGGCAGGGCTGGCGACCGGATCGATGAAAATCAGACTGATTGTAGTGATGGCACCGGTTGTCCTGGAGGATATTGCCCCCGATGGTTCCCCTGTAATGCTGCATGGTAATGGCCCCGATTTTCTCGCAGGCCTGGAACAGGGCACACGCCTTCTTTTGAATGAGATCAGAGGCAGTGATATCTGCAAGGGGTGTTCTGGCACCGATTTTAATATATCCGTCTTCTTCATGAATATAAGACAAGTCCTTCAAGGCCTTGAGGCTGATGAGAACGTTTGGTTTTAGCAGCCCTTTTTTCATCCTGACCAGAAGATCGGTCCCCCCGGCAAGGATTTTTGCATCATCCCTGTGGAAGGCCAAAAGGTCAAGCGTATCTTCAAGAGTGTCGGGTCCCAAATAATTAAACCTTGGTAGTCGCACGGTTTTTCTCCTTAATTATTTTTTTCTTTCAAAGCAGCCAACACCTTTTCAGGTGTAATGGGGAGATTTTTAATCCTTACACCAACCGCATCATAAACCGCATTGGCAATGGCCGGAGCCGTGGGGACACATCCGGGTTCTCCGATTCCCTTGGCACCAAAAGGGCCGTCTTTGTCATCGGTTTCAATTACCGGGGCTTTAATCTTTACGGCATCCTTAGCTGTAAATAATTTATAGTCCCTGAAATTGGCATTCATGATTTCTCCGTCCTTAACCGTGACTTCCTCTGTCAGGGCATATCCAAGCCCCATTACAACGCCGCCGTAAACCTGGCCTTCCAGGAGCAACGGATTGATGGCCCGGCCCACATCATGGGCAGCCACATATTCAAGCACCTCTACCTTACCGGTTTCTTCATCTACCTTTACTTTTGCTCCATGGGCGCCAAAAGAGTATGTCATGGACATATTTCCTTTAAGTTCCTTTCCCATGTTTTCATTGTCAGGATCATAAAAATTTTCTGCCATGAGCATGGTTCCGCCCGGTCTGAAATGGGCTTTTCTTAAAAGCTTGCCAATGGGCATACTTTTTTCCTCATCACCCGGCACAAACACAAGTTTATTTTTAAATTTAATTTTTCCAGCAGGTGCATCAAAAAGTTTGGAAGCAATGGCCTGAATTTTTTTCTTAACTTTTTTGGCAGCCCCAAGCGCTGCATTTCCTGCTACAAATGTGCTGCGGCTGGCATGGGCACCGACATCCCAGGGGCAGATATCCGTATCTGAATGGATAACATTGATATCTTCAGCCAGAAGTCCTAACTCTTCTGCCACAATTTGGGCAGTGATATTATCCATGCCCTGGCCCATGTCCGTACCGCCGGTGAAAACATCTACCTTGCCATAGTCATCCATTTTTAAAATAGCACCGCATCCGTCAGACCCGTAAATCCGTGCGCCGCCGCCGACATGGATTAAAGACGCAATACCTGTCCCGACACTTTTTTCATTTTTCCCGTCAAACTTAAGCTCTTTTTTTACTGCATCAATACATTCTTCAAGGCCGCAGGAGGTTATTTTAAGACCCTGGGGTGTTTCATCTCCACTCTGGTTTTTGTTGATTCTTCTGAATTCAATACGATCAATACCCGACTTTTCCGCCAGAATGTCCATGCTGCTTTCAATGGCAAATGTGGCCTGGGGGTTTCCATACCCTCTCATGGCCTGGGAATAGGTATTGTTGGTATAAACACATTTAGCAACGTATTTGACATTTTCAACCCTGTAAAGAGAACTGATGGGCATCAACATGACAGAAGGTGTTGTCGCTCCCCATGAAGTATGTCCGCCATTGTCCAGCACCATTCTCATGTCTCTGAACAAAAGTTTTCCATTTTTATCGCAGCCCTGTTTGATGTAAGTTATAGTGGGTTGCCGCGTGGACGTTGCCTTGAATTCTTCCACACGGTCAAAAACAACTTTAACCGGTTTTCGGCATTTGTATGCCAGAAGAATAGCAATATGTTCATAGGCATAGGTATCGAGCTTACTGCCAAATCCTCCCCCGATAATAGGCTTAATGACCCTGACACGTTTGTTTTCAAGCCCCATGGCTTTTAAGGCTTCAAGAAAGTCTTTATGGGCAAGGGAAGGAATCTGTGTATTGGTGTAAATCGTCAGGTTTTCTGATGCATCAAAGAGTGCGACAGCACCACTTGTTCCCATACAGCAATGGGTCACCCAGGTCGTAGTAAACCGGTCTTCAACCACAAAGGCTGATTCTTTTTCGGCTTTTTCCACATCGCCATAATGAATATCCCATGGCATCTTAAGAACATTAGATTTAAGGTGTTCATTAACAAGGGGAGAATCTTTTTCCATGGCTTTTTCAGGATCAAAAATACCCTCAAGCTCTTCATACTCAATCTCAATGAGGCCCAGCGCCTTTTTGGCAATCTCAGGACTTATGGCAGCCACAGCCGCTACTTCATCTCTAAGGGAGCAGACCTTGCCTTTTTTTATGGGCGGATTGTCCTTGATAAATCCCATTTTCATTTTCTTTGGGACATCTTCTCCGGTGAGAACAGCATGGACGCCAGGCAGTGCCACAGCTTTTGAGGTGTCAATTTTAACAATGTTTGCATGGGCATATCTGCTGTAAAGAATTTTGCCGTAAAGCATGCCCGGCAGTTTGACATCCTGAATATATTCGGCTCTGCCCATGGCTTTCTGGGCTGCATCCAGCTTTGGGATTCTTTTGCCGACCACACTAAATTCGCTGTTATTCTTACTCATTTTGTCCTCCCATGCCTTTGACAGCTTCAACAGATTCAAAAATTTGTATATATCCGGTACATCGGCATATATTTCCGGCAAGAGCATGTTTTATTTCTTCTCGATCCGCATCAGGATTTTCATCCAGTAATGCTTTGGAAGACATGATCATTCCCGGTGTGCAGAACCCGCACTGAATCCCGCCGTTGTCCACAAAAGACTGTTGCAGGGGATGTAGACTGCCCTCGGTAGAGGCAAGTCCCTCTATGGTTTCAATGGTTTTTCCATCCACTTCAACCGCCAGATAAAGGCAGGAATTTATAGCCAGTTTATCAACAATAACCGTACAGGCACCGCATTCGCCATTTCCGCAGCCCTCTTTTGTTCCGATAAGCCCCATTTTTTCCCTTAACAGGTGTAACAGGGTCCAATGGTCTTTGACATCATAAGAGATCTCATCACCATTTAATGAAAAAGATATGTTTGTTGTCATGGGTAAAGTTTCTCCTAATTTTTATCTTTTATAATTTCAAGACATTTAAGTCCCATTCGTCTGACCTGGACCCGTATCATCTCTTTTCTGTGCCATGCTTTTCCCCTGATACTGTCCCTGACCTTGGATTCGTCTGCAGCAATTTTACCGGCCTCAATCAGAATCTCTTCATTAATTTTTTTCCCTGCTAGAAGTTTTTCCGCATCAAATGCCCTCATGGGGACAGGGGCAGCAACCCCTAAACAGATCCTTGCCTTTGCACAGGTTGCAAGATCGTCTTCCAGTGTCAACAAAACCCCTACACCGATCAAGGGCAGCTCCATGGCAGCCCTGCGGCCGAACTTGATATAGGCACTTCCGGTGTGGGGAGCCAGGGGAGGGAGCGTGATCTTCTTTAAAATTTCCCTGGGTTTTAAAATGGTTTTATAGGGAGCGACAAATAAATCTTTTACCTCTACGGACCGTTCTCCATCAGGACCATGAAGCAGTGCCATTCCATCCAGGGCAATCAAGGGAATGGCCCCGTCAGCCGATGGTACGGCATTGATCAGGTTGCCGCCGATGGTTCCCACATTTCTCACCTGTAAAGACCCGATATTGGAAACTGCATCATAAATAATGGGATACTCGTTCCGGATCATGAGGGATTTTTCAAGGGTGGCATGGGTGACCATGGCACCAATGGAAAGCTCCTGAGTGGCATCATTTTTATGCAGCTCACTCATTTCTTCAATTTTTTTCAGGGAAATCAAATAGTCCGGTTCACTCCAGCCTTCTTTGACTTTGACAATCACATCGGTTCCCCCGCCAATATATCTGGCTGTTTCGCTGTGCTGACCATGGAAATCAATGGCCTGCTCAACAGTTGTGGGGGATACATACTTAAATGCTTTCATAGAGTTTTTTCTCCTTAGCTGCGGTTATCAAAGATACGTCTGGTTTTTCCTTCAAACCGGGGCAGGTCGCCATAGGCACAGATCTGTGCATCACAGCTGACCATGATCTTTGATTTTATCGTTTTTTTAATTTTGGCTTTAATATTTTCAGTATCAGCTGAATCAGACCCCTGTCTTGATTCAGTCTTTATGGTCATATAATCCTTTCCGTCGGCTTTTCTTTCAAGATGAAGTTGATATTCACTTCCCACCTCAGGTATGGAAGACAAGACCTCATCAATTTGTCCGGGATAGATATTAACACCCTTTAAGATGATCATGTCATCGGAACGTCCCATGATTTTATCATGCATGGGGAGGATATTTCCACAGGAACAGGGCCTTGAGATCTTGCGGGTAAGATCCCTTGTCCGATACCGCACAAGGGGAGCCGCCTCTTTGCAAAGGGTGGTGACCACCATTTCTCCAACGTCTCCATCTTTTACCGGTTTCAGAGTATCCGGATCTAAAATTTCAAGGATATACTTGTCTGCCCAGTAGTGAATTCCTTCATGTTTATGACAGTCAAGCCCGGTTCCCGGGCCGTAAAGCTCTGTCATACCGGTGATGTCAAACATATCTTCCAATCCCAGAAGGTCTTTAATTTTTGCCCGCATGGCAGAACTGCACCGCTCCGATCCAAGGATAATCTTTTTTAAATTAATCTGCTCTTTAATGCCTCGTTTGTTGATTTCTTCGGCCATGAGAAGCGCCATGGAAGCCGTACAGCAAAAAACTGTTGACTGTAGATCCACAAGGAACTGGCATTGCATATCAATATTGCCCGGACCCACGGGAACAGCCATGGCACCTAAGCGTTCACATCCCAGTTGGAATCCCATACCGGCTGTCCAGACCCCGTATCCCACTGCAATCTGTACCCGGTCTTCTTTTGTAAGCCCTGCCATTTCATAGCATCTTGCAAACATATCAAACCATACTATAAGATCATTTTGCGTGTAGGAAAGGACTTTTCTTTTACCCGTAGTTCCCGAGGACGCATGAATGCGGACCACGTCTCTTTCCGGTACGGACAAAAGTGGCAGGGGATACCCTTCCTTTAGATCATTTCCGGTTGTAAAGGGAAGACGATTCAGGTCATCCAGCGATGTTATATCTCCAGGGGTGATCCCTGCTTTTTCAAATTGTTTTTTGTAAAAGGCTGACCCATTGTAGGTATGGTCAATAGTCCATTTAAGTCCTTCAAGTTGATGCTCAAAGAGTTGGTCTATATCTTTGAACTGCGGCATAAAGGTAGTATTCATTTTTTTTGCTTCCTTATTTATTCCCACGGAGTTTTTGTGTGGCCTCTAAGTCAAGGGCCAGAGAATCAGGGTCGATAATAACACCGTAATCCTGTTTTGCTTTTTCAATGCTGACATACCCATATTGGACATCACGTTCAACCGCTTCTGGGTCCCGTTCAAAAGGATCACCATATCCACCGCCGCCGGCACTGATAAACGAGATCCGGTCGCCTGGATCACAGAAGGTCAGGCCGCTTGGATCCGCATTCTCACCATTTTTAAGATATTTTGCCAGGGAGCCGTCTTTCCCGCCGAATATGCCGTCGGGAGGATAAATATAGCGTCCTGCCTGCACGGCTATGGAAGTTGTCCCCGGATCATTTTCACTAGGTGAATCTTCACTGTCCCTTCCCTCTCCACCCGGGGACCGTATGATCATCTGTCTGCCAATACCACCCCGCTGTTTTCCAGGGCCTCCCGAGTCTTCAATCAGACCTCTTGATTCAACAATCATGGTGGTATCACTTTCAAGAATCTCAACCGGTGTGTTTGCACCGTTGGCCGGGAAAATAGCACAGTGATGGCCGTCAAATCTGGAAGAAGCTCCCATTCCGCCGCCACGGATAATCATGGTGTGCCATGGCTTGCCATTGGCAAAGGAACCATGAAAAATATTGGTCTGGGCAGGTGTTCCGCCTGAACCGGCGATAATATTGTCGGGAGCGGCTTTGGCAAGGGCATTAAATACCATTTCAGTCATAAAATGGCCCACCACCATTCTTGCTGCTACAGCTGCCGGGAATGTACAATTGACAATGGTTCCTTCAGGCGCTGTCATTGTTATGGGACGGATCGCACCCTCATTGATGGGTATCCCCGGGTCAAAAGCGGATTTAATCGCCATGAACACATAGGCATAGGTAAAATTGTAAACAACATTCACCCCCCAGTTTACCTGTTTGGATGTGCCGTCAAAATCAACATGGATGTTGGAACCATCTACTTTAACGGTCAGCTTGATAGGGATATCGGGTTTGTTTCCAGCCCCTTCGATAATGCCTTCATGGGCATAAGTCCCATCGGTGATTTTTTCAATGGCAGACCGCATACTGATTTCAGTTCTATCAATAATTTCATCCGCCAGGTCATCAAGGGTATCAAGTCCTTCATCTTCCATCATTTCTATGATTTTCTGGGAACAGATATGATTTGCCGCTACCTGGGAACGGATATCTCCGTCAAACTCTGTTGCGGTTCTGACATTCCAGCGGATCATGTTCACCAGGCTCTCATTGAGCTTGCCTGCATCATAGAGTTTTGTTAAAGGGATATAAAGCCCTTCTGCATAGACATCACGGTTGTCCGAAGCCGTTCTTCCGCCTATGTCCGTATGATGGAATACACATGCTGTAAATGCCACAGGCCTGCCCTTGAAAAATATAGGACTCCACACGCAGACATCATTTAAATGTCCTGCCAGAAGCCAGGGATCATTGATGATAAAGACATCGCCCTCATTGTAATCTTCCAGGGGGATGGAGTTGACAATCTTTTTCATTCCCAAAGCCATGGCACCTGCCTGACCGGGTGTACATAATGTCCCCTGCACAAGTTCCTGTCCACGGCTGTCTGTAAACATGCAGGTATAATCATGGGCATCCCTTAAAAGACTTGAAAAGGCTGTTCTGATAACTGATGCATCAGACTCGTCTACAATGGAAACAAGCCGTTTCCAGAGAATTTCCAAGGTAATCGGGTCGAATTTGCTTTTTGTAGTCGTCATTATTTATCCTCCCCGTCTGACTTAACGATATTGATCCAGATAAACCCGAATTCATCAACCCGGGCAGTGGCGTCCTCTCCCATTACAATGGTGGATTCACGTTCCTCGATAATGGCGGGGCCATTAAATTTTGCATCGGTAAATAATTTAGACCGGTCATAAACTGTAAAGGGGATATAATCCTTTTTGATGACGGAAAATGCCTGACGCTCACCCTTGACACAGGTTTGAAGATTTCTATTTTCAGTCGATAGTTTTGAGATTGAAAAGGGTTTTTTAGGAAGGCTTGCCCGAACCTTGAACGTTACAAATTCCACAGGTGATTCAACGCTGGTTCTGCCGTAAAGCCGTTTATATTCTTCATCAAACATGGTTCTGATGTCGTCTTTTGAAAATTTTGAAAAATTTTTCATTTCAATAGAAAGATCTATCTCAGCGCCCTGACCCACAAACCGCATTAAAAGGGTTCTTTCAAAAATGATTTCATCACCGCTCTGGGCGCCTTCCAATATTTTGGCACTCTCTTGCTCCAGCTCATTAAAAAGCAGTTCAATTGCCTTAAAATCAGCTTCATCAAGTACTTTCCTGTGGCTTCTTGAAAGATCAAATGCCACTGGAGCTGTAAAAAAGCCAAGGGCTGATCCAACGCCTGCAAGCGGTGGTACAAGAATGGCCCGGGCGCCTATTTTTTTGGCAAGTCCGTAAGTATGAACAGGGCCTGCTCCGCCAAAGGCTGACACGGTAACGATGTTGGGATTGCCTCCTTTTTCCGCAATATGGGTTTTGGCAGCCGATGCCATGGTTTCATTGATAAGATCATGGATACCAAAAGCGGCTTCAACCATTGTTGTGCCCAATGGTTTGGCAATTTTTTCTTCTATGGCTTTTTTGGAAAGCTCTATATCAAGCTTCATAGTGCCGCCAAGGAAAAAATCAGGGTCAAGGTATCCCAGGACAAGATCAGCATCTGTTACGGTCGGATTATCTCCTCCCTGTTTGTAACATGCAGGCCCTGGATCAGCGCCGGCGCTTTCAGGTCCAACCTGTAACAACCCGAGAGTGCTGATTTTAGCGATACTTCCTCCGCCTGCACCAATTTCCATCAAGTCCACAACAGGCACCTGGATGGGAAGACCGGAACCTTTTTGAAAGCGCTGCACCCGTCCAACCTCAAAGGTGGATACCAGCCCTGCGTGGCCATCCTGGATCAGACAAGATTTGGCTGTGGTACCGCCCATGTCAAAACAGAACATATCCTTGATGTTAAACATTTTTCCATAGTGCTGAGATGCAATCACCGCAGCCGTCGGCCCTGATTCAATGATTCTGACAGGAAAATCTTTTGCTGTTTCAACAGACGTTATCCCACCCGAGGACAGCATGATAAAAAGTTTACCGTCAAACCCGATGGTTCCAAGCCGGGTCACCAGTTTATTTAAATACCAGTAAGTGATGGGTTTTACATAGGCATTGATAGCTGTTGTACAGGTCCGTTCATATTCCTTTATTTCCGGAAGAACTTCAAATGATGTGGATAAAAACAGATCAGGCACCTCTTTTTCTATAATCTCTTTTACCTTTTTTTCATTTTTTGAGTTTTCATAAGAGTTGATAAAACAGACTGCAATGGATTCTATCCCGTCCTTTTTAAATTTTTCAAGGAGGGTGACCACCTCTTTTTCATCTACCTCTTTTAGTACTCTGCCGTCAAACGTCTGCCGTTCATCAATTTCTGCTCTGTCTGCTCTGGGAACGATGGGTTCGGGGTATTCGCTGAAAATATCATAGGCATCATATCGTTTTTCTCTGCCAAGTTCTAAGATATCCCTGAATCCCTTTGTGGTTATCAGAGCTGTCCTGGCACCTTTTCTTTCAATAATTGCATTGATAACCAGGGTGGTTCCGTGAATGATTTCTTCAACATTGTCCATGAAGCCTGGTAGGATCTGGGCAAGTTCCCTTACCCCTTTTTCAATGGCATCTGACGGATCAGAAGGAGTGGTCAGGCATTTATTTGTATGAAATTCACCTGTTATATTATTCACAAGCACAAAGTCTGTAAAAGTTCCGCCAATATCACATCCTAAGCGGTATGTCGGTTGTTCCAAATTAAACCTCCTATTCTTTAATAAAAATCCGGCTCGTTCCACTCCCCGAATGCATCTCTGAATACACCCGCCATCTCCCCAACCGTGGCATATGCATGGCAGCATTTTACCAGATGAGGCATGACATTCTCAGTGCCTTTGGCTGCTTTTTCAAGAGCCGTAAGAGAAGACGTCACTTCCTTGTCATTCCGGGTTGCCCGAAGTTCTTTTAAATTGGATTTGGATTTTATAGCCCATTCTTCGTTGTATTCATGGAGCTCTACATCTGTTTTTTCATTTCCAGCATCTGTTGTTTCAGGTGTTCCTTCAGGATTAAGGCCCACTTTCCTGTACTCTCCTGACTGGAGGCCTTTTTCAAATTCATAGGCCTGTCTGGAGACTTTCCGCTGGATGAAACCGTTTGATATGCTTTTGACCATGCCCCCCCATTTTTGGACCTCTTTCATTTCCTCGAGGATTTTTTCTTCCATCTCAAGGGTGAGGGTTTCAATAAAATAGGATCCTGCAAGGGGGTCAACTGTATCCCGCAACCCCACCTCATCCATGAGCATTTCAAGGGTTCGCAAAGATAAGAGTGCAGAGCGCGGAGTGGGGATGGTATAGGCTTCATCAAAAGAGCATAAAGCCGTGGTCTGGGCACCGGACAGGGCGGCTCCCAGTGCATAATAGGCTCCTCTCATGATGTTGTTTTCCGGCTGTTCCTTGGTCAGGCCGGAACCGCCGCCGCCAAAAAGCCCCCGTAAGAAGAGTTTCTTTTTATCTGTAACGCCATATTCATTTTTCAGCATTTTCGCCCAGAGTTTTCTGGCTGCCCTGAACTTGGCAATCTGTTCCCACAGGTTGCCGTAGACATTAAAGTTAAAGGAAAAGCGCCCCACAAAATCTTCCGGCTTGATGCCTCTGTTTGTTACATTATCAATGTAAGCTTTGGCAATCTCAAAGGCATAGGCGATTTCCTGGGCCGGTGTGGCCCCGGATTCACGGATATGGTATCCGCACAGGCTGACGGGGTTGGATTTGGGCAGCTCCTTAACCGCATATTCAATTGAGTCTCCCACAAGCCTTACACCATGTTCAACAGGAAAAATCCAGGCCCCCCGGCCGATCATTTCCTTTAAAATATCATTCTGGGGAGTTGTGGAAATCTGATTTTTGGAATATCCGGATTTTTCTGCTGTTGCCTGATACATGGCCATCATAATGGTGGCAACAGCATTGATGGTCAACCCTGATCCTATCCGGTCCAGAGGAATGCCTGCAAAAGCGGTTTCAAAATCTTTCAGCGAATCAATGGCCATGCCCACCCGGCCAACTTCACCTTCGGCTAAAGGGTGATCCGAGTCATAGCCCATCTGTGTGGGAAGATCAAAGGCCACGTTCAGGCCGTTCTGGCCATTTGCGATCATGAGCTTGAACCGTTCATTGGTCTCTTCGGGGGTGCCAAACCCTGTGTACTGCCTTGTGGTCCAGGCACGACTGCGATAGCTCTGGGGATGAAGACTTCTGGTAAAAGGATATTCTCCGGGAGCACCCAGATCCTTTTCATAAGTAAAACCTGCCTTTTCAAGATCTTCAGGACCATAGGCCGGTTTTACCTTTATGCCGGACTGGTAGACAACCTCTTTTATTGCACCTCTTTCATCCTTGATATATTTTGCAACACCCATTATTTTTTACCTCTCATATTATTCAAATAACTTATTCATGCCGGTTGTAATGCCCTCAAATGAGATTCCGCCGGGAAACACCTCAGCCACACCCATTTCTTTGAGTTTGGGGATATCCTGGTGGGGAATGACGCCGCCCACGGTCAGGTAAACATCGGTAAGTCCCTGCTCTTTCATCATGCCGATAAGTTTTTCACATATAGGCAGGTGTGCCCCGGACATAATGCTTAACCCGATAACATCCACAGCTTCCTGGGTGGCAGTCTGCATGATCTGGTCAAGGGTCTGGTGAAGACCTGAATAGATCACTTCCATGCCTGCATCTCTTAAGGCCAGAGCTACAATTTTAGCCCCCTTGTCATGCCCGTCCAGGCCGGGTTTTGCAATTAATACCCGAATTTTGTTTTTTGTTT
>QMMT01000001.1 GCA_003647385.1 Deltaproteobacteria bacterium | reverse complement strand
CCTATTTACCGCAATTTAAAATTATTTTTCATAATTTTTTTTATAAATCGCATAATAAGTAACGGGTATCACCAATAGTGTAAACATTGTGGAGGCAAAAAGGCCGAATATCAAAGCCCATGCCAGCCCTGAAAAAACAGGATCAAGGGTGATGGGAAAGGCACCGATGGCGGTTGTCAAAGCGGTTAAGATAATGGGTCGCATCCGGACAACGCCGCTGATCAGGATGGCATCCTTGAATGGAAGGCCCTTTTTTATGGCATCCTGAATAAATTCGATCAGCACAAGGGAATTTCGGATTACAATACCGCCAAGGGCGATCATGCCGATCATGCTCGTGGCCGTAAAAAAGACAGGATCACTGAATCCGCCCACACTCTTGGTAAAAACGTTTAAAATAAAGAATCCCGGCATAATCCCGAGGATGGTTAGGGGAATAGCCATCATGATCAGCAGGGGCATAAAATAGGACTCTGTGTTGATAACAAGGATAAAATAGATGCCAAAAAGGGCAGCGGCAAAAGCAAGACCCATATCCCTGAAAACCCGTAAGGTAATCTTCCATTCACCTTCTCCTGCCCAGTTGACACGGATACCCTTTTCAACAGGATTTTCATTCAATTTTTTCATCATATCCAGAACGGCTTCGCCGGGTGCCCTGCCGGTCATTTCTCCAACCACATAGACCACCGGTTCAAGATTTTTATGGTAAATGGGTTTTGAATTCTGGGTGTCAACCACACGGACAAGTTCTGCTAAGGGGATCATTTTTCCTTTGGCAGATCTGATGGGAATGTGGGAAATGGATATCATGTCTGATCGTTTGGCCCGGGGCAGAATAACTTTGATCCACAAAGGGTTTCTTTCCGGGTCCATATGAAGGCTTGCAGGGGTGATACCGCCCACAGCACTTTTTAAGGCGTCAAGGATGGTTCTTGTATCAATCCCATGCAGGGCTGCTTTTTCCCTGTCAACCATGATGTCCATTCTTTGACTGTTCTTTTCGCTCATAATTTTTATATCGGACACATTGGATTCCTGCTCCATGATGGTTTTGACATATTGGGCCCCCTGTAACAGTTCTTCATAGGGTGTATCATAACTGCCATAGACTTCCCCCACCAGGGTAGATAAAACCGGCGGTCCCGGCGGGACTTCCACCAGCTGGACCCGGGCATTGTTAGCGGCGGCGATTTTTTCAAGATCTTTTCTGATGCGCAAAAGAATGGTATGGCTTTGCTGCTCTCTGTCGGATTTATGGGCCAGGTTGATCCGTATGTCTGCAAGGTGACTGCCTTTACGGATGAAATAATGCCGGACCATGCCGTTAAAGTCCATAGGTGAGGATATTCCGGTGAAAGAGATAAAATTAGTGACTTCATTAACGGTTTTCAAATATTTTTCAAATTCCCGGACCACCCGGTCAGTATACTCAAGGGATGTTCCTTCGGGCATATCAATCACGATCTGGAATTCGTTTTTGTTGTCAAAAGGCAGAAGTTTCAATGGCACAAGCCTGAACACCGCAAGGGAACATGATCCGATTAAAAGCAGGATGATGACGAGAGACAATAAGATCCGCATGTATCTTTTATTTAAGAAAGGGGTCAGAATCGCTTTATAAAATTTTGTCAGGTACTGCTTTGATTCTTTTTTGCCGGAGGGTTTCTCTTTAACGTTTTTTAACAGTTTATGGGATATCCAGGGGACAATGGTAAGGGCGCAGACGGTTGAAAAGGTCACTGTCAAAGGCACATTGATTGCCATGGGCGCCATATAAGGACCCATCATGCCGGTAATAAAAGACAGGGGTGCAAAACAGATAATAATGGCAATGGTTGACATGATCACCGGCGGCAACACCTCTTGTACGGCAAAAAGAGTAGCCTCAAAGGGCTGGAAAACTTTTTGTTTAATGTGCCGCTGGATATTGTCCACATTGGTGATGGGATCATCCACCACGAGACCCAATGAAAGAATCAGGGCAAATAACGTGACCCGGTTGATGGTATACCCGAAAATATAGTTCATAAAAAGCGCCAGAGAAAAGGATATGGGAACGGCAAGGGCAACAACGGTAGCTTCCCGCCAGCCTAAAGTAAACGCTAAAAGAATCACCACTGAAATAATGGCAAACCCAAGAGACGTTAACAGCTCATTGACTTTTGCCTGGGCGGTTTTTCCATAGTTTCGGGTGACTTCAATATACATGCCGTCAGGAATGATGGCGGTTTTGAGTTTTTCAACCTCATCAAGGATACATTCGGCCACCTTGACGGCATTGGTACCCTTTTTCTTTGAAAATGCCAGGGTGACCGATGGAAAAGACAAAGGCCTGTCTGATTGAATATTGTGAGAGGTCCTGTAGTGGTTTGAAAAGCCGATCCGGGTATAGGAATCCGCCTCTTTGGGACCATCAATGATATGCGCCACATCTTCAAGATAGACCGGCTTTGATTCCCTGCCCGATATCATCAGTTTTTTTACCTGGTCCACCGAGGTTAAAAATGAACTGCTGGTAATGGTTATCTGTGTATTGTTTTTATTAAATACGCCGGCCTGGGTGGAGACATCCGCCCCGGAAAGTGCCTGCTCAATATCACGTATATCAATGCCGAATCCCTTCATCAGTAAGGGGTCAAGCTCAACCCTGATTTCTCTTTTGCGGCCGCCGTAAATGGAAGACCTGGAAATATTGTCAAGCCTTGACAGTCTCGCAACCATCTCTTCTCCTACCCTTTCTATCTCATGGTCACTGTATCTGTCTGAATAAAGGGTAAGGTTTAAAATAGGAACATCGTCAATTTCAATGGGTTTGATCAGCCAGTTGGTCACGATGGGCGGCACCCTGTCCAGGCTCATCTGTATCTTGTTGTGAAGCTTTACAATGGAGTCTTCCCTGTCTTCTCCCACAAAAAAACGAACCGTCACAATGGCTTTTTCCCTTGTGGACATGGAATATACATACTCGACCCCGTCAATCTCCCAGAGAATTTTTTCCAGGGGTGTTGCCACAAGCTTTTCTATTTCTCCCGGGCTTGCGCCGGGTGCTTCAACATAGATATCCGCCATAGGGACAACGATCTGGGGTTCTTCTTCTTTTGGGGTGATATAGATACTGAATGCTCCCAGGGCCAGGGAAATAATGATCAGCATAATAGATAACTGGGAGGTTAGAAAAAGCTGTACTATACGGGTAAGAATAGATTTTTTTTCAGCCATGTTTAGTTGTATCCTATACTTTCGTTGCCTTTGAGCCCTGCCAGCACTTCAATTTTTTCGCCAAATTGTTTTCCTGTTTTGATATAGACCGATTGCCAGGCATCATCTTTTTTTACATAAACCAGTTCAAGCTGGCCCACCCGGATAACTGCTTTTTTGGGAATGAGAAGGGTCTTTTCATCTGCAACAGGAATCAGAAGCCTGCCAAACATTCCCGGATAAATACCCGGTGTCGCAGGCAGAGACGCCTTTACAAGAAAGGTCCGGGTGGTGGGGTCGGCATAGGGTACAATTTCTTCTATCCGGGACAGAACAGTTTTTCCAATGGTTTCAATGTTGACCTGATAAGTGTTGCCTATAATGACGCGGCTGATCAAGCCCTCTCTTACATTGGCCTCAAGCCTTAAGGCACCACTGGTCTGGATCTTTAAAAGCGGTTTGCCCGGCACAGCAAGATCTCCGGGGTCAATCATTCTTTCCACAACAACACCGGTGGCAGGTGAGGTGATCCTGGCATAACCCAGGGCAATTTGAGCCTCCTTAACAATTTCTTCGGCATTTCTGATGGAGGATTTAGCTGCCGATTCTGCTTCCTGGGATTTTTCAAGCCGGGCTTTTGCCTGGAGATAACCTGATTTGTCAATTTCAAGCGTTTGAGATGGTACGATATCAGCGTCAAACAGTTTTTTTGTCCTGTTGTATGCTGCCTTTGCCTGGTCAAGGCCCGCCTTTGCTTCATCCCTGGATTTATAGGTCTGTGTAAGATTGTTTTTTGCAACGGCAAGTCCTTCCTTCGCCTGCTTGAGCTGGGCTGTAAGGCGCCTTGCATCCAGCCTGATAAGAACCTGTCCCTTTTTTACGGGGGTGCCCGGCACACAGGATACTTTTACAACCTGTGCACTGACCTGGGATTCAATGATAGATTCTGTCAGCGGCCGGATGGTTCCGACAGCTTCATACATCTGGATTATTTTTTGTTTTTCCACTGTGGTAATATTTTCAGGATGAAAATTGTTTTTAGATATCTTGTTTTCCGAAAAACCCGGCTTTATTTTTTCATTATCACAGGCAAAACAGATGAATAAAAATACTATTAAACATAGGATTAAAAATGATTTCTTCATGGCACAGCTCTTTTTTTTTATTTTCAATTATTGATTAGGATTAGTTTAATGTATAAATTTTTTTCGTCAACCCACAATGTGGTAGTACCTTTTTCAGTCTATATGTGATGACCCTGCCTGATATGTACGGATTACCTTTCTTACCTGAAATCTTTATATCCAATATTATATCTTGCAGCCTTATATGAAAATTTTCTAACCGTAATTCCAATGAGTTTGGCAGCCTTTTTAATGTTTCCTCTGGTATTTTTCAAGGCATCCATTAGAATTTCTTTTTCAAGATGTGCCACCGCATCTTCAAGGGAGAGAGGAAGGGTTTTGGATTTGATCCCTGTTTGAAGGGTGGCCGGCAGATGATAACTGTGGATGGCCCCTTCATTACAGAGGATGACGGCCCGTTCAATACAGTTTTCAAGTTCCCTTACATTTCCGGGCCAGTGGTATTCCATCATCATGTCAATGGCAGGGGTTGTGATTCTTTTGATATCTTTACCATGTTCTTTACTGTATTTTTCAAGAAAGTGATCCGCCAGTAGAATGACATCTGTTTTTCGCATTCTAAGGCTGGGGATATAAATGGGAAAGACATTGAGTCTGAAATAAAGATCATCTCTGAATTTACCCTGCTGAACCATTTTTTCAAGATTGGAGTTTGTGGCAGCAACAATTCTGACATCGCTTTTGATGGGCTTATACCCCCCGACTCTTTCAAATTCCTTTTCCTGCAGGACCCTTAACAGTTTTACTTGGGCAGCAAGATCCATGTTGCCGATTTCATCTAAAAAGATAGTACCGTGATCGGCCATTTCAAACTTCCCTTTTTTCTGGTAGGAAGCACCTGTAAATGCCCCTTTTTCATGGCCGAACAATTCACTTTCAATAAGATTTTCCGGTATGGCAGCACAATTTATTTTGATAAACGGTTTTTTATTTCTATCAGAGTTATAATGAATGGAATTGGCAACAAGCTCTTTTCCTGTACCGCTTTCGCCCCTTATCAGAACTGTTGCAACAGAAGAAGATACCTGGGAGATCATTTGAAAAACCTCTCTCATTTTGTTGGAATTTCCAATGATATTGGTAAAACTGTATTTGTTTTCAAGCGCTGATTTGAGCCGGATATTTTCTGTTTTCAGCTGCTTTTTATCGGCCCGAATCGTTTCCATATGAATGACATGATGGGCCACCATGGCTGCAACAACAGATAAGAGTTTTTCTCCTTTTTCCAGGGATTTTTTGCCCTCAAAGGGTCTGTCCGCACTAATGGCACCGACAACACGATTATCTTTTTTTATGGGTACGCAAATGTAAGAATAGTCATGGTTTTGGGCCAACCCTCTTGAATGGGTTTTATCAAGAAACAACGGCTCTTCACTGATCCGCGGGACAACTGCCGGCTCTCCTTTTTGAATCACTTTGCCGATGATGCCTTCACCGGGAAGGTACTTGATTTGACGCGTGGTATCTTCGGAAATTCCGTGGGCAATTTCAATCCTTATTTCACCGGTTTCAGAGTCGGTCAGGAAGATGATCCCCCGGATCAGACTCAAGGATTCAGATAGAACACTCAATACCTTGAACAATGATTTTTTCATGTCCATATGCTGATTCAGTGCTTCACTGATTTCGTACAAAAGCGAGACTTCTTCAATAGATTTCATTCAAGTGATTCCAAATAATGACTCATAATTTTAAGATATTGCTTTCATTCTGTTAATGGTATAATTTATCAGCATATATAATTGTCTGGATAGTATTACATAAAATATGGCTTTATAACAAGGTTTTATGCCTTGCAGGGTTAAAAATGAAGGGTGACAAACCCCAAAAGAAAAAAGCAGGAACAAGGGATGCAAACAAGACCCTTGAGGTGTTGTTTGAAATTTCAGAAGCAGTAACCTTTACCCGAAATCTTGATGAACTGTACAGAGTTATCCACCAGTCTCTTGGTAAGATCCTCAATGTGGATAATTTTTATATTGCACTTTATCATGAAGAAAGAGATTCCATTACCTTTCCCTATCATGTGGATGAAAAAGATGATGATCCTGAAGAAATTTTTGATTTTAGTAAAACAACGTCTTTAACCGGGCAGGTCATCAAGGCCAGGGAACCCTTAATTTTTTTTGAACAGGATATTATTGATCTTGCCAGGGCCCGGAACCAAAGATCCACCGGGACCATCAGTAAAATATGGTACGGAGCGCCGTTAATCATTAAAGAAAGGGTTATCGGGGCTATTGCCATGCAAAGTTATAAATCTCCCGATGACTACACGGCTGCAGATCTTACTGTGTTAAATACAATTTCCCAGCATATTGCCCTTGCCATTGAACGTAAAGAATCAGATGAAAAGTTAACCAGACAGCGAAATATCCTGGAAAAAATTCTGGAATCATCTCCTGTGGCGATCGGCCTTGTGGAAAACAGGATTTTTAAGTGGGTGAACAATGAAATGCTGAATATGTTCGGGTATGAGAAAAAGCAGGATTTTGAGAATGCGGATGTGCGCATGATTTACAATTCAGAGGCTGACTATGAAAAAGTGGGAAAAATCATTTACCGCGATTTAAAGAAAAAGCGTAAATCAGATATTGATTTTGATCTCAAAAGAAAAGACGGCACCATTTTAAAGGCCAATATTATCATCACAAGTTCCAATTTTGAAAATCCCTTTAAAAGTACCATCGTGATCTTTGCAGATATTTCCCAGAGAGAATTGGCTCAAAAAGAAAAGCTGGAAAGAGAAAAACTTCAAGGGGTTCTTGAAATGGCCGGAGCCGTCTGCCATGAGATTAATCAGCCTCTGCAAAGTATTATCGGGTATTCCACCTTGTACCAGGACAATGACTCTCTATCGCCTCGGGAATTGAATAATATTAAGACCCAGGCAATGCGGATTGGTGCGATCACAAAAAAACTTTCCAATATCACCCAGTATAAAACGATAAATTATCCAGGGAATACAAAGATAGTTGATATTTGGGGTTCAAGTAATGACAATCCTTAACGTCTGATTCTATTGTTATTTGAAAATAAAAAGCCGTTGGGTGGAGGTGACGTATTTTGAGGGGCATGCCTGAAATTTTGATCCACTCAGTTGATGACATTTTATAAAAAGGGTTGACCCGTGATTGATTTAACTATTCAGTCTAAGACACTTGAAAAAAACATTGCCTATTGCCGGGAAAAAGGGATTACCCTGCCCACATTCGGTATGATGAAAAATCCGGATACTGTTCCAGAAAAAATAAAAGACCAGCTCAAATCCATCGGGCTTTGGGATGTCCATTCGGCAAACCTCTATAGGATTACCTGGAACAATGAGTCTAAAAACTCAGGCGGGCTTTTTGGCGGTGTTAACCATTTTATTTTACCACCAAAACTCACCGGGTGCCGGGCCAATATCATCATGCTGGCCGGCCGCTGGTTCCCCACGGGCGCCCATAAGGTTGGCGCCACATACGGCTGTCTTGCCCCGGGGTTGGTCACAGGTCAGTTTGATCCTGAAAAGACAAAGGCCGTCTGGCCGTCCACGGGAAATTACTGCCGTGGCGGTGCCTATATATCAGCGCTTCTGGCATGCAATGCCATTGCCATTCTGCCCGAGGAGATGTCAAAGGAACGCTTTGAGTGGCTGAGTAAAATAGCCGGTCAGGTCATTGCGACTCCGGGCTGCGAATCCAATGTCAAAGAAATCTTTGACAAATGCTGGGAACTGAAGAGTTCAGGAGAAGACTTAAGAATTTTCAACCAGTTTGATGAAATGGGCAACCCCATGTGGCATTATACTGTGACCGGAAATGCCATTGAAACACTTTTGGAAAAATATCTGACGCCGGGTAAGCGGTTTGCAGGATATGTCTCCTCATCGGGTTCCGGCGGAACCCTGGGTGCGGGGTATTATCTGAAACAAAAATTTCCTCGCTCAAAAATCGTGGCAGCTGAAGCACTTCAGTGTCCCACACTTCTCAATAATGGGTTCGGTGCCCACCGCATCGAAGGCATTGGCGATAAACATGTCCCCTGGGTTCATAATCTCAAAGAAACCGATTTTGTGGCGGCTGTGGATGATGAGGCGCCCATGAGAGCCCTGCGTCTGTTCAATGAACCTAAAGGCAGACAGGCCCTGGTAAAAAGCGGTGTAGAACCACACCTTGTGGAGAAATTGGATCATCTGGGTATTTCAGGGATCGGCAATATGATTGCCGCCATCAAGTTTGCAAAATATAATGAACTGACCGAGGATGATTACGTCGTCTCCATTGCAACGGACTCCATGCAACTGTATGGTTCAAGACTTAATGAACTTGAACAGGAGCGCGGGGCATACACCGACAATAATGCCCAGAAAGATTTGGAACTCATCAGTTCCATTACTATTGACCATACAAAAGAACTTTCCTATTACGATAGAAAAGCCATACACAACCTTAAATACTATACCTGGATAGAACAGCAGGGGCATGATGTGGAAGAATTGAATGCCCAGTGGTATGATCATGACAATTACTGGTATTCCATGTTTGATCAGGTTGACGACATTGACGAGCTGATTATTGACTTTAATGAACGTGTGGGTCTTTTACCCTAAAAATATTATTATCAGGTTTGAGAAGAAGCCTCTTTTTTCTGGGCAAGAGAATCCAGATGTCTTTCAATAATGGCTCTTAAATTTCTATCCGGGTCAAGCTTGTCTGAATAATAGTTTAAAACCCACCAGAGCCTGTTTAACTTTTCACCATCATCCTGCCACCAGGAAATAGCTTCTTTAATGGCTTCAGGGGTTTTAAACTCAGAATTGATCTTTACATAGAAATCATAACAAATTGATCGTGTGATAGGCTTAAGGCTGAGAATCTTTACGGTATTTCGGTTTATCATCTCTGTCTCCTAAAAAATATCACAGTGAACAAGATTGATTTTTTAAAAATCCTACATAAATAAAAGTGGATTGTAAAGCGCAATTTTAAGTTGCCAATACCTGTAGGGATAAGATAAGTTAGGAAAAAACATTGATACCCCAAAGTATTTAGTTACAGGATATTTTTATAATTTTGAAAAAAGATATTACATTTGTGATTGGAGGATGCAGGAGCGGGAAGAGTTCTTTTGCACTGCATCAAGCCAATAAGCTGCAGTTCAACGGGGGAGAACAGAAAAACAAATATTTTATTGCCACGTCTGTACCGACTGATTTGGAAATGGAAAGACGAGTGGAAAAGCACCAGAAAGAGAGGGGAGAAGATTGGCACACTATTGAAGAGCCGGTGAGGATTCATGAAAAAATTAATCAATATTCTCCCAGAGCCGGTGTCATTCTCGTGGACTGTTTGACACTCTGGGCGTCCAATCTATTGTTTCATTCCTATAATCCGAGTCAGATTGAAAAGACCATTAAACTTCTGGAGAATTCTCTTGAGCAGTGTGGATGCCCCGTATTCCTGGTTTCCAATGAGGTTGGATGCGGCATTGTCCCGGAAAATAAACTGGCAAGGCAATTCAGAGACCTTGCAGGGTTTATTAATCAAAGGATAGCAAAAATAGCTGACAACGTGGTCGTGATGGTTGCCGGAATTGATGTTCAGATAAAGCCAAAACGCTAAATCAGATGCTAACTTAAATGAAAAAGAAACCGCTTTGTGAAAAATCAGTTAAAGAATGGGTTAACAGTTTCCCAATTCTGGATAAAATAATGGCATTAGACCCGGTATTCTGGGAAAATCCTCAATATTTACCATTTACAAAACAACTTGAATCAAGCCTTTTAGTATCCAAAAATCAAGTAAATAAAGCATTGAAAAATGTTGCGGCGTTTTCCGGGTATGTCGAAAAAGCATTCCCTGAGACAAAATCTTCAAAAGGGATGATAGAATCGGATTTGGTCGATATCGTTTCCATGAAAAAAGCCATGGAAAATTTCTGGGAGTTAAACATTGCCGGCCGGCTTTATCTAAAAAAAGACAGCCATCTTGACGTATCCGGTTCCATCAAGGCAAGGGGCGGATTCTATGAGGTGCTCAGGCATGCACAGGACCTTGCTGTTGAAAATGGATTATTTAAGCCTGGAAGTGATGTCTCAATATTTCAGACCAGGAAATTTAAAGATTTTTTTTCACAGTATGCCATTGCTGTTGGCTCAACAGGAAACCTTGGATTAAGTATCGGGATTTTAGGAAAACGTCTTGGTTTCAACGTCTATGTCCATATGTCGGCTGATGCCAAACAATGGAAAAAAGATAAACTAAACTCAATCGGCGTCACGGTCATCGAACATCGCGCAGATTACAGTAAAGCCGTGGAGCAGGGTCGGAAACAGGCAGACACTGATCCCAATATCTATTTTGTGGATGATGAAAATTCCAAAAATTTATTTTTAGGGTATTCTGTAGCCGGACAAAGGCTTAAGACCCAGCTTAAGGAACAAAACATACACGTAGACGATACCCATCCGCTGTTTGTATATCTTCCTTGCGGCGTGGGAGGGGCAGCCGGTGGAATTACATTGGGGTTAAAGCAGATCTTTAAAGACAATGTTCATTGTTTTTTTGCAGAACCCACGCATTCACCCTGCGTGTTATTAGGTTTGATGACCCGGCAGCATGAAAGGTTCTGTGTTCAGGATTTTGGCATTGATAACCTGACTGCGGCTGACGGACTGGCGGTGGGAAGAGCATCCGGATTTGTGGGAAAGGTTATAGAACATCTTGTGTCCGGTGTTTATACTCTGGATGATGATAATTTATATCGACTGCTTGCCATGTTAAAGGACAGTGAAAGTATTTATATGGAACCCTCAGCCCATGCAGCAATGATAGGCCCTGTCAGGCTGTTTCAGGATGTGGAAGGCAAAAAATATATTGAAAAACAGGGGCTTTCATCCATGATGAGCCGGGCGACCCACATTGTCTGGGGCACGGGTGGAAGTATGGTACCAAAAGAGATTCAAAAAGCTGATATAGACATGGGAAAACATTTTTTAAGCTACAGTGGGCAATAATAATGAAAATTTTTTTTACAGATTTAAGATCTGCCATTTTGTTTATTACCATTCTTCCAGCAGGGAAAAATGTGGCATATTCTCCAAAGGGTATGATTAAGCTTTTCCCTGTGGTCGGGTTGATACTGGGGGGAGGACTTTTGGTATTTGATATCTTGGTTTCTCATCTTTGGTCTCCTGCTGTGGCAGCGGTTCTGGATGTCCTTTTTCTGGTCGTGGTAACAGGGGCATTTCATTTGGATGGTCTGGGAGATACAGCAGACGGTTTGTTCAGCCACCGGTCGAAAGAAAGAGTTCTTGAAATCATGAAAGATAGCAGAACCGGCATGATGGGGCTTGTAGCGGTGTTTTGTGTTCTGGCCGTTAAAACAGCCGGGATCTATTCGGTTAAAACAAGTGGAACCCCTTTTCAAACCCTGATGTTGCTTTTGATTATTCCCTCTTATTCCAGGGCGGCAATGCTGTTTGGTATTAAGGGTTTGGGTTATGGCAGAAAAGAGACTGGAACCGGGTTTGATTTTTTTGAAAAGGGTATTGGGTTAAAAGATTTTGCCTTTATATTGATTCCTATGGCTCTCTCTCTGTTTTTGGGGTATAAGGGCCTGGTTTTAAACCTTGTTTTTTTTATAATGGTAATATCCATATTGAGTTTTTATAAAAAGAAGCTCAATTGTATCACAGGCGATATGCTGGGAGCCATGAACGAGATAATAGAAGCTTTTTTGTTTCTGGCAACCGGGGCATTAATCGGTTAGTAAAAGGAAAGCGTTTAATGATAATTGGGCATGGTGGCAATAAAAAAGATCTGGCAAAAGCGATTGGCTGCGATGTTAATGATATTATTGACATGAGCAGCAATTTAAATCCCCTGGGGCCGCCTGAAAATATAGAGAAAATTATTTGTGACAACCTGGTTAAAATAAGATTCCTTCCCGAACCGGATGCAGTCTCCATGAGAAAAGGGTTTGCCAACTTTCATGGGATGGATCACAATGAGGTTGTGGCAGGCAATGGCACCACCTGGTTTATTTACACCATCCCCAAGGCTCTTGGCTCAAAAAAGGTATTAATTTTTGGCCCCTCTTATTCGGATTACAGGGATGCCTGCCTCATGCATGACATTGCTTTTGAACATTGTATTGCAAAAGAGTCAGAACGGTTTGAACCGGACATTGATGAACTATCACGGATGACAAAAGTGGCGGATACAGTATTTATCTGCAACCCCAACAACCCCACAGGCTCACTTATTTTACTGGAAAAACTTGAGTATTTGATTCAAAAACATGAGCAGACCTGTTTTATTATTGATGAATCCTATCTTCCCTTTGTGGATCAGGCCCATGAAATTTCTCTGGTATCCAAAACCAGACATCAAAACCTGATCGTTCTTTCCTCCATGTCAAAAATATTCAGGATTCCAGGACTTCGCACCGGGTTTTTAAGTGCCCAACAAGGCCTTGTTGAAAAAATTATGGCCTATTATCAGCCATGGAGTGTGAATGCATTGGCCCAGGCAGTTATCGAATACATTTTTGATCACCCGGAAAACATAGAACCCTTTTATGAGAAAACAAGAGAATATATAAAGGCTGAAAAACAGATCTTTCTTGCAAATCTTGAAAGTATTCAAGGCTTGCAGATATTTGATTCCCATACCTATTTTATTCTGGCCTCTTTAAAAAACGGGATGAATTCAAGGCAGTTTTGTGAAAGGATCGGGCAACATAAAATTCTGATCAGGGATTGTTCTAATTTTTTTGGTTTATCCGATAAGCATGTGAGGTTTTCTTTAAAGGAAAGAAAGAATAATCTCCATCTGGCAGATTTGATAAAAGAGATTACAAAATAATGATGGAAATTCAGTGGACCGTTATTCTGGCGGCTTTTATTCTTGATTTTATCCTGGGAGATCCAAACATCCTGCCTCACCCGGTGATTTTTATGGGAAAGGCGATTGATTTTTTTGAGATCCGGTTTAGAAAATATATCAAAAATTTATTTATTTCTGGGCTTTTCTTTGCCTGCTTTTTGATTTTATCGACATGGCTGACAGGCGTTATCATCATAAAGTTGAGTATGAACATTCATCCTTTTTTTGGAATTCTTGTTCAAATAATCTTGCTTTTTTTCTGCTTTTCATCAACAAGCCTTGAAAAGGCAGCATTAAGTGTTTTTGCAGCTCTTAAAGAGAACAACATAAAAAAAGCCCGGGAAAACGTCTCCATGATTGTGGGACGGCAGACCCAAACGCTGGACCAAACCGGTATCACACGGGCCAGTGTGGAAACAGTGGCTGAAAATTTTGTGGATGGATTTTTATCTCCCTTGTTTTTTGCCATTATCGGAGGGGTACCGTTGGCGCTTGCCTATAAAATGATCAATACTCTGGATTCCATGGTGGGATATAAGAATGACACCTATATTCTTTTTGGAAGGGCATCTGCAAGGATTGATGATGCGGTTAATTTTATTCCGGCAAGACTCTCTGTTTTGATTATCGCCGGAAGCGCATTCCTTTTTTCGTTTAAAAGAGGCGTTTCAGCTTTAAAAACAGGTTTCTCCCAAGGGTCGTTTCATAAAAGCCCTAATGCCGGATACCCGGAAGCTGCTTTTGCGGGTGCCCTTAACATAAGACTTGGCGGCCCCAATGTCTATCATGGCACATTGGTGGAGAAACCTTATATTGGAAAAGAGTTTAAAGACCCCGGAAAAGAAAAGATAAAGCAGGCGTGTGACCTGATGATGTTTAGTTCATTTCTGGCCACCCTGATTTGCTGCGGTCTTGTTTTTATTTTTTTTGCTTAAGATTATATTTCAAGGAATATTATGTTGCCCGACAAACCTTTTAAGCTTGGCACCACCTCTTTTATCTTTCCGGATCATATTATTCCCAACGTAAAAAAACTGGGCCGGGCTTTTGACGAAATAGAGCTGCTTGTTTTTGAAAGCCAACCCGCAGAAGCCCTTCCTTCAAAAGACGATGTAAAAGAGCTTTTAACCTTATCCCGGGAATTGGATCTTACCTACAATATCCACCTTCCTGTTGATATCAGCCTCACTCATGAATTTTTAGCAAAAAGACAGAAAGCAAGAGATTCACTCCTTAAAGTAATAGATCTTTTTGTACCTTTAAATCCCACCACCCACACCCTTCACCTTGAGCTGCCCCTAAATATTAAAACTAATATTAAAATGGGTAAAAAAAATCAAAAAAAACTCAAAATCTGGGAGGAGAATACCCGGAAAAGCCTTGGTGAATTTGTATCAGAACTATCTGACCCGGGTATCATTTCCATTGAAACCCTTGATGTTCCTTTTGTATATCTTGAAACCCTGGTGGAGGACTTTAAGCTCTCCGTCTGTATCGATGCCGGTCATCAGATAAAGTACGGGTATAACCTCTTGGAAATTTATGAGAAACATAACAACATAACACCCGTTATGCACCTGCATGGTGTTGATTTTTCCGATGGGAACATTAAAGATCACACCTCTCTTGATAAATTGCCGGAAAAATACCTGAATCAGATTCAGATAATTTTAGAAAAATTTGCCGGGGTGGTAAGCCTTGAGGTGTTTAATTTTGAAAATCTGAACCGATCCTTAGCGGTTCTTTCAAAGATGTTTAACAATATTGCACCAGCGATCTTAAAAAAATAATTTAAACGGTCCTTGCGAAAAAAAATGTTATTATGGTACAATTTATTAATTCATTTTAAATTAGATCATACATGTAACAGGATGGCTGCAATCGTAACATCATAATATCTATCGGGTTTTTGGAGGTCTAAATGCAAAAAAAAGCAATGTTTTTGTTTTTTATAGCGGTTGCCTTAGGCAGTACTCTTATTTTAATCAGCCGCCAGAACAATGATGGCAATAGAGATGTAATTTATAATAAAAACATTTCCAATGATATCCATAGCGGTATTTCACCATTGTCAGATCGATTAGACAGAAAAAATATTTATTTTGGTGTTTCAATTTCTAAAACCGGTCGATTTTCTGTGGAAGGTGAAAATGTTATTCAAGGCTATAATCTCTGGCAGGAGCACGTGAATAAAAATGGAGGTATAAAAATTGGAGAAAAATCATATCCAGTTGTCATTAAATATTATGATGACAACAGTAAAATTGAAAAACTGGAAGAAAATATCACCCGGTTGATAAAAGAAGATCGGGTGGATTTTATTTTAGGTCCTTTTACCAGCGGGTTTAATTTGGCAGCCAGTCAAATTACTGAAAAATACGGGAAAATAATGATAGAATCAGGTGGAGCGTCAGACTCAATTTTTACAAGAGATCAACATTTTACCTTTGCCACGCAAACATCAGCATCCTGGTGGTTTAAGGACTTTTTTGACATGATATCACAGATAAATCCTGCTCCCAAAACATATGCGCTGATAACGCCTGATAAATTATTTACGAGAAGTGTTGCCAAAGGCGTTCAAATATGGGCGGCCACAAAAAATATCCAGGAAGTTTATTATCAAATTGTTGACAAAGAAACAGATAACTTTATCCCTTATCTGCTGGAAATGGTACCCAAAGATCCCGATATAATCATATTAACCAGCCATTATCAGGATGCTGTAGATTTCAGCATACAATTATCAACGATAAAAGAACTGCGGCCTAAAGCCGTGGTCATGACCATAGGTCCGTCTGAAATAAATTATGTTCAAGATGTTGGAGAAGGGGCTGAAGGGATGATAGGCGTTACTCAATGGGTTGCAAACAGTTCATTTAAGGGACCTGTCTTTGGTACGCCCCAGGATTATGTGAGAGAGTTTAAGAACAAATATGGTCAACTTCCCACCTACCAGGATGCCCAGTCCAGTGCCACAGGCGTGATTTATCAACTGGCCCTGGAAAGATGCAGATCCCTTAATGCAAAAGAAGTTTTAAAGCATATCAAAGCTTTGGATGTGGAAACGTTTTACGGGAGGATAAAATATGATTCAAGGGGGATGAACATTGGGCACAAAATGGCACTTGTTCAGATTTTACAGGGTCAAATGAAAACGATATGGCCGCTGAAAGCTTCACAAACAACAATAAAATTTCCCCTTCACAGCCAGTTATAAAAAAATCAAATGAAAGTAGATAGATTGAAATCCCGAAAAAAATTATCCCAGAAAAGAAAGAGTCTTTTTGATAACCTTTTCATTTTGCACCTTTTTTCAACAACCATCTTATTTATTATTATTATTGTTTCATATTATTATATTGAAAAGAGCCGTTTTAACAATATTATGATTGAAAAATCAAATTTAATACATGACCTTCTGGAGATTTCATGTGTTGATCCCATTGTGGGTACCATTGCTTATGATAGAATTAATCAGACTATTGAAACGCTGTATAAAAAAAATCGTGAGATTGACTACATTGAAATTTATGATCCAACAGCACATATCATTGCTTTTGTAGGTAAAATTCCCAAGGTCCATCTGGGTATCAAAGAAATTAATCTATTGTTCAAACATCCGTCCCATACAGGGCAAGCGATAAATAGTCATCCAAATACCAATGAACGGATAACATTTTTAAATGTTGGAGACCAATATCTTGGACTGATCAGGATAGAGTTTACAAAGAAATATTTTCAAAAACAATTGAGAAGTAATATTCTCTATTTTCTTGGATTTTTTATCATCGCCATTGCAGCAACCAGCCTGATTTTTTATCTGTTTACCAATAGATGGATTGTCCTGCCCATTATTAATGTCAGCAGAATAATGAAAAACTATGGTAAAGATGAATTACAGACACTTTTAAGCAATATTCAAAAATATAATCAATCAATTTCAAAAAATGAAATTGGGATTATGTCCACAGCTTTTGAGCGGATGATTTCTTCCATCATAAAACAAACGAATGAAAAAGAGAAAGCAGAAAGGGCATTACGGGCTTCTCAAAAGAGATTTCTCACAGTATTGGACAGCATAGATGCAACCATTTATGTTGCTGATATGGAAACATATGAAGTCCTTTTTATGAATAGATACATGATAGAGAGTTTTGGAAGGGACATGACAGGTAAAATATGCTGGCATGTTTTTAGAGGGGAATCCGGACCCTGTCCACATTGTACCAATGAACAATTAATTGATGAAAATGGAAACCCTACCGGTGTCTGTGTCTGGCAGGATAAAAATCCCGTCGTTGGAAAATGGTATGTGAACTATGATCGAGCCATAGAATGGACAGACGGGCGGTTGGTTAAGCTGCAGATCGCGACGGACATTACCGATTTTAAAAAGATGGAGAAAGAGCTCAACCAGGCACGCAAAATGGAATCCATCGGCACACTTGCAGGAGGTGTTGCCCATGATTTTAATAATTTACTCTACATGATAATTGGAAATACGGAGCTGGCGCTTGAAAGCATTTCAGACTCGCATCCTGTGTATACGCATCTTGACAAGATCAAATCCGCCAGTTTTAAGGCAGCCGGTATCGTCAGACAATTGCTCAGTTTCAGCCGAAGGATCGATCAGGAACTCAAACCCATCAATGCGGTCAGTACGATTAAGGATGCGCTTGATTTTTTACGGGCAACGATTCCAACCACTATAGAAATCCACAAACATCTGCCGGATGAGGATATAACAATTCTTGCTGATCCGATCCAGATTAATCAAATCATGATGAATCTTTGTACCAATGCTTCCCAGGCCATGGAAGAGACTGGCGGGATTCTGGAAATTTTTGTGGAACCATTTACTTTAAATGAGAATACCGCCAGAAATTATCCGGATCTTTTACCAGGTGATTATCTTAAGATCACGTTAAATGACACAGGCCATGGCATAAACGCTAAAACCATTGATCGAATCTTTGATCCCTATTTTACAACCAAGGAAATAGGAAAAGGTTCGGGTATGGGACTGGCGGTAGTGCACGGTATTGTTAAAAATCATAACGGTGCGATCTTGGTTGACAGCGCACTGGGTAAGGGAACGACTTTCACCATTCTATTTCCTGTAGTGGATGAAAAGCCTGTGGATGAAATTGATACAACCGGTGAATCTCTATCTGGTACGGGAAAGATTCTTTTTGTGGATGATGACGAAGCTATTACAGATGTAAGCGGTCAGATGCTTGAGTGGTTGGGGTATACGGTTGAAGCCACAACAAAACCACAAGAAGCGTTTGAGCTCTTTCAATCAAAGCCGCATGAATTTGATCTGGTCATAACCGACATGACTATGCCCCAGATGACCGGTGCAAAATTGTCTGGAAAATTAAAGGATATTCGACCCGATATTCCTGTCATTATCTGTACGGGTCATAGCTCTCTGATGGATGAGGAAATGGCCAGACAACTCGGGATTGCCGCTTATGTGATGAAACCAGTATCTTTATCAAAATTAGGAAAAACGATCCAAAAGGTTTTAGATACATAAAAAAGGCTGCAATGGGAAAGAGATCTGATATTCATTTTGTCAAAGATTATCAACCGGATGCCGAGGCAGTGGTGGAACTGACAAACGCAAAAATTGTGGATGTCATAAACAGCTGTTTTCTGGATCAAAATGTTCGTGTTTTGATCCAAAACGGGAAGATTGTATCCATGCCCGGCCTGGAAGGTGAATCTTTGGAAATACCGGTTGACTTTTCCATTGATTTGCAAGGAAAAACCCTGCTGCCAGGCTTTTTTAATGTTCATTGCCATATTCAGATGATCAATCCGACCTTATTTTCAAATTTTAAAACCATCAGAGCCGGAAAGAAATATCATGACCAGCAGGTTGAAAAAAATATGGCGGATTGTCTGGCCTGCGGCATTACCAATATCCGGGACGCTTATTCCGATGAGTTAAGACCCAACTTTCAATTGAGAGAGCGCATTCGGAACCGGAAAATACCAGGTCCGCGTATTAAGCAGGCAGTTGTCGTTGGTGCCCATGGTGGTTACCTTACTCCAAAGCTTACGGGAATGAAAAAGGTTTTGCTGGGAATATTGGGACTTGGGACCATGGAGTATGAAAATATTCATTCAGGTGTGATCGCATTTCCGACCGGCGCAAATCAGCAGCAGATCCGTGATGCTGTGGACAGAGCCATTGATGAGCGCGGAGCCGATCTTATCAAGGTGGGTGAATCCCTGGAAGAAAGCCTGCTCAATTCCAACCCCATCACCATGACCATGGATCAGATGCAGGCTGTCACCGATCAGGCACGGCGCCGGGGTGTGCAGAGTACCATACACTGCGTTTCAACGGATACCGTTCGACGGGCGGTTGCGGTTGGATTTTCATCTCTGGCTCACATGGCCCGGGACGGGATTCTGAGCCAGAAAGATATTGATGCCTGCCTGAAGTCGGATTCTATCATTGAACCGACGCTTTCGGTGGGGTATGATATGAGCTGGCGACTTAAAGGGGACCCTTTTTACAATGATCCCAATATGGAGAAGCTCTATAGGTTTAGAAACAAAACATTTGGCGGGCTGGTAGAAACTTTCTGGGTGCCCGAGCTTAAGCGTTGTGTCATTGAAGGATTTAACAAGGCCAATCTTGGCAGGTATAAGATGCTCGGTATTTTAAATCTGTCAAAATTGTTGACACATTTCAGCCGAATGGTGCGCTATGGAATCGAAAACGTAAAAATGCTGGTCGATCAGGGTGCCGTCATGGCCTGCGGCAATGACGGTGGAATTCAGAGCTGTACGCCGGCCATGATCGCTCACGAGCTGTCCATGTTCGACCTTTTCATGAATGATGAGATTTTAACAGAAAAATTTGATGGTATCACAGCTGTGCAGACGGCAACCATCAACAGTGCTAAATCCATGGGCATCGATGATCAATTCGGCTCCATTCAAACCGGGAAAATTGCTGATCTGGCCATTGTCGACGGTAATCCTTTTGAAGATTTCAGCATCCTTGGAAAAAGGGTTGACGCCTTGTTTATGGACGGCCGGCTGGTGATTAACAATTGCGGTTTAAGGGTTTAAAAAGGCATTACAACATGTGATCTGCTCATATGTTAAATTTAAAATCCCGGCTTATCTTGAATAAAAATGACAGCTTTGATATCTCTATTGGAGATAAAGTCAAATATTTTGGCTTATAGCTTAAAAACAATGCTGTAAGCTTTTAATTTTTGTAAATTACAGGATGATAAAGATGTCATTGGTGCAGCAAAGACGGCAAACCCGCCAAATAAGTGTTGGAAAAGTTAACATTGGTTCTGATGCACCTGTCTCAGTCCAGTCTATGACCAATACCCAGACCCAGGACGTGGAAGCCACAGTCAGCCAGATTCTTGCCCTTGAAAAGGCCGGGTGTGAAATCATCCGGGTGGCGGTTCCGGATATGGAGGCAGCCCTTGCCATTGAGAAAATCAAACAACGTATCTCGATACCCATCATTGCTGATATCCATTTTGATTTCAGGCTGGCCCTGGCATCTGCCCGAGCAGGCGCCGATGCCCTGAGGATAAACCCGGGCAATATCGGGGACGCAAAAAAAATTCAGGCAGTGGTGGATTGTGCCAAAGATCATGACATTCCCATAAGAATTGGTGTGAATGCGGGTTCCCTTGAAAAAGAGATTGAACAGCGCCTTGGAACAACACCTGAGGCCATGGTGGAAAGTGCATTACGCAATATAAAAATTCTTGAAGATTTAAATTTCTATAATATCAAAGTTTCCCTGAAAGCGTCGGATGTTTCAAGAACTATAAAAGCATATCAGCTCTTAGCCCCAAAAACGGATGTGCCGTTTCATGTCGGAGTTACAGAAGCAGGAGGGCTTTTTGCCGGTATCACAAAGTCGGCCATTGGCATTGGTATGCTGCTGGCTCAAGGGTTGGGGGATACCCTGCGGGTCTCATTGACAAGGGATCCTGTTGAAGAAGTCAGGACAGGGTTTGAAATTTTAAGGGCATTGGACCTCAGAAGCCGGGGACCGGAACTGATTTCCTGTCCTACCTGCGGACGGTGTAAAATTGATCTTTTTAAAATTGCTGAACAAACAGAAAAAGCTTTACTTGAACGGTCTTCTAAGATTAAAGTTGCAATAATGGGGTGCGTTGTAAACGGTCCCGGAGAAGCCAAAGAGGCAGATATAGGTATCGCAGGTGGTGATGGCATGGGGATTCTATTTAAAAAGGGAAAAGTGATCCGAAAAATAGACCAGGATGAACTTGTGGATCAATTGCTGAGCGAGATTGATAATATGACGATAACTTCGGAGGAACACAATGGCAAAAAAGAATAAAACTGCGATTACACCCACCCGGGAGCAAGACTACCCAGGTTGGTATCAGGAAGTCGTTAAAGCATCAGATATGGCTGAAAATTCACCGGTCAGAGGATGCATGGTCATAAAACCCTGGGGGTATGCGATTTGGGAAAATATCATGCACCAGATGGATATCATGTTCAAGGAAACCGATGTAAGAAATGCTTATTTCCCTTTGTTTATTCCCTTAAGTTATCTGGAAAAAGAAGCCGAGCACGTGGAAGGGTTTGCCAAAGAGTGTGCTGTTGTCACCCATCACAGACTTGAAAAAGATGGTAAAGGCGGATTAAAACCTGCGGGAAAACTTGTCGAGCCCTTAATTGTCCGCCCCACGTCTGAAACCATTATCGGTGAATCCATGGCCAGATGGACAAGCAGTTACAGGGATCTTCCCCTTCTTTTAAATCAGTGGGCCAACGTGGTTCGGTGGGAAATGCGGACCCGCATGTTTTTAAGAACCAGTGAATTTTTATGGCAGGAAGGTCATACCGCCCATGCCACAGAGCAGGAAGCAAAAGAGAGAACCATGCTCATGCTGGATGTCTATACAAAATTTGTCGAAGAGTATCTGGCCATGCCCGTGATCAGGGGCCGAAAGACAATTTCAGAACGGTTCCCCGGCGCAGATGATACCACCTGTATTGAAGCGATGATGCAGGATAAAAGAGCGCTTCAGGCGGGTACCTCTCATTTTCTGGGCCAGAATTTTGCCAAAGGATCTGATATTAAATTTCAGAATGAGGAGGGTAAAGAAGCCTTTGCCTGGACAACATCCTGGGGAACCTCCACCCGGATGATCGGCGGGATGATCATGGTGCATTCAGATGATGACGGCCTTGTGGTTCCCCCCCGGATTGCACCGGCCCATGTTGTTATTCTCCCGTTTTTTAAAAAAGGTGAAGATAAGAGAACCATCATGGAAAGTACCCGGGGCCTTAAAGATGCTTTACAGCAAAAGTATTTTCATGAAAGAAAGGTAATTGTTGAAATTGATGACCGGGATATCGGCGGTGCCAGGGGCTGGGAATGGGTGAAAAAAGGTGTTCCAATCCGGATTGAACTGGGACCCAGGGATATCGAAAAAAATTGTGTTTTCATGGCCAGAAGGGATGAACCATCCAGTCAGAAACAATCTATGAACAGGGAAGAATTTATCGATCAAATATCCGATATTCTGGACAGTATTCAGGATAACCTTTTTAATCGGGCGGTGAATCATAGAAAAGAAAACACCTTTGAGATTGATGGAAAAAATAAGTTTTATAAATTTTATAAAAAAGCCAAGGGGTATAACAATGGCGGTTTTGTCATGGCCCATTGGTGTGGATCAGAACACTGTGAGGAAAAGATAAAAAAAGATCTGTCTGTTACTATTCGTTGTATTCCGTTTGACAGCCCGACTGAAGAGGGACGCTGTATCTGCTGTGATAATTCAAGCTTGCGAAGAGTGCTTTTCGCAAAAGCATATTAAGCATGCCTCATGATTAGAATTACCGACATACTTGATAAAATATATGAGTATAATCCCGAAGGAGAGACAGATATAATTGATCGGGCTTATATCTATTCAGCAAGAGTTCATGAGGGCCAGGTCCGGCTTTCCGGAGAACCCTATCTTTCCCATCCCCTTGAAGTGGCCGATATCCTGGCTGATATGCGGCTGGATGTGGAAAGTATTGCTGCAGCCCTCCTGCATGATGTCATCGAAGACACCCCTGCAACAAGAGAGGACATCGAAGATATGTTCGGGCCGGGTGTTGCCCATATTGTTTCCGGTGTAACAAAACTTTCCGCTCTTCAAACTTCAACCAAAAGAGTTCAACAGGCGGAAAGCCTGAGGAAAATGATCCTGGCCATGGCAGATGATATTCGTGTGGTTCTGATCAAGCTTGCCGATAGAATCCATAATATGCGGACCTTAAAGTATCACCGAAAACCTGAAAAGCAGGCTGCCATTGCCCAGGAAACCCTGGATATCTATGCCCCGATAGCGGCACGGCTGGGGATTTTCTGGATTAAATATGAACTTGAGGAGCTGGCATTTTATTATACGTTGAGAGAAGACTATGAACGTATTGATGCCCTAGTGAATAGAGCCAAAGGCGAAAAAGAAAAGTATATTAAAGAGGTCAATGAAAAACTTCATGAGAAAATGAAGGAAATGAACCTGGAAGGTGAGATAAAAGGCAGATACAAACAGCACTACAGTATTTACCAGAAGATGATCACCCAGAGTCTGGAATTCAATGAAGTTTATGACATCATCGCATTCAGGATTATTCTGGATACGGTTCCCCAGTGCTATGCCGCCATGGGTGCCATTCATACCATGTGGAAGCCGATTTATTATAAAATCAAAGATTATATCGGCAATCCAAAGCCCAATATGTATCAATCCATTCATACCACAGTTGTGGGTCCGAAAGGTGATCGGGTTGAAATTCAGATCCGGACCCAGGATATGGATCAGATTGCAGAATCCGGAATAGCAGCCCACTGGAGTTATAAGGAAGGCGGAAAAATTGATGAAAGTACCGGCGAGCTGTTTGCCTGGATCAGAAATTTAGTAGAAAATCAGGAAAATTACAATGACCCGGATGAATTTTTAGAAAATGTCCGTATTGATCTATACCCGGATGAAATATATGTGTTCACTCCCTTGGGAGAGATCAAAACCCTGCCTAAAAAAGCAACTCCGGTGGATTTTGCCTATAAAATACATACGGAAGTGGGTAATCAGTGTACAGGAGCAAAGGTCAATGGAAAACTGATACCGCTTACTCACCAGCTTAAAACCGGAGATAAAATAGAAATAATCACCACCAAAGGCCATACGCCCAGCACGGACTGGCTCAATTCTGTAAAAACCGTAAAGGCCAGAACAAAAATACGGTCTTGGATTAATGCAAGGGAAAAAGAGAGAAGCTATTCTTTAGGGCGTGAGATGTGTGAAAAAACGTTCAGAAAGAAAAATCAAAATTTTAATGCCCTGGTTAAATCAGGGGAAATCAAAAAAGTTGCTGAAATCTTTGGATTTAAAACCGTTGATGATCTGATTGCGCATGTGGGATTTGGAAAAATCACACCGTTGCAGATTTTAAATAAAGCCCTTCCTGAACTTGAAAAGCAGGAAGTTAAAGAAGGAAGTATTCTTCAAAAACTGGTTGGAAGGCGAAAGAAAAAGGACAGTACAGGCATTATCGTAAAAGGATTGAATGATATTCTAGTG